>NZ_JBHXJG010000247.1:0-10740 GCF_042723425.1 Streptomyces sp. NPDC058375
TCGCTATCTCCCACAGTCCGTCCGGAACGATCCATCCCCACCGTCCACTTCCCATGAACAGCACAACCGCCAACTGGCCATGTAGGACACGGTCTAAGACCCGGATAACTTGTTACGAGTAGTCGGGCACGCATCCGTCAGCCGATCGTTCGGTGTGCGTGCCAGGCCTCAGAGGCCGTTGCGAGGCGCAACGTCCACGGGCCGGGGTCGGCGGTGCTGATCTCGGCCCACAAGTGCGCGTTGGCTGCGGCGAAGGCGATGATGCCCTCGGCGGCGGCGGTGTGCCAGGCGGGGATTTCGGCTGCCCACTCTTCGGCCGATGTGGGGGTGTGGCCGGAGGCGATGAGCCAGATCACCCAGTAGCCGGCGTCGAGCCAGGCCGCTCCACGGGTTGCCCAGGCCCAGTCGACCAAGCGGGCCCGATCGCCCTGGGCAGCGTGGACGTCGACCAGGGCGTTGGCGTTGTTCAGGTCGGTGTGGAGCAGGTGGGGCCCGGCGAAGAAGTGGAGGTCGTCGGGGTGGGCAGCGTAACGCTCCAATCGCTGTTCGGCTTCGCGCATTTCGATGCCGGGGCAGGGGGTTTCGCCGAGGCGGCGCAGGAGGGCTGCGACTTCGGGGAGGTCGGGGGAGCCGGGGGTGTAGTCGGCGTGGTGGCCGTTGAGGGCTTCGAAGCCGAGGAGGTCCCAGCCTGCTGTTTCGACGTGCCAGTCGAGGGTGGGGGCCAGGCTGGTGAGGAAGGGGGCGACGGCGGCCTCCCGACGTTGGGTCCAGGCGCGGGGGTGGTCGGTGCGCAGGCCCTTGATGTGCCAGGTGCCCGTGGTGGAGGTGACGCGGACGGCGATCTCGCTGTTGAAGCCTTCGGTCGTCTCCTCGACTGTGAGGAGGGGGCCGGTGTGCTCTTCGATGGCGGCGCGGGCGGCGGGCGGCAGTCGGTCGAGGCCGATGCGGGTGGTCGCCATGGGCTTCACTCTTCCACGGAGGCGGGTGCGGGTGTGGGCGGGCAGTGGTGCGGGGGCTTCGGGACGGAAGAACGTCCGGAAGCCCCCGCGGTTGTGTGCGGCAGGGTGTCTACCGGTAGGGGTTGTCGTCGTTGCAGCCCGGGATGGCGCCTTCGGACAGCACCTCCAGGTCGTCCAGGAGGATCACTCCCTCGGGCTCTTCCTGGGCCGGCGGTCGGGGGCTGATCTCCACCATGACAGCGGTCATGACGCTTCCTCGCTTCCGTGTTGGCAGTAGGTGTTCAGTGGTGCCTTCGCCTCCTGGTAGGCCTTGGCGAGCGGTCGGCAGACCCGGCAGGTGCCGGAGAGCTGACAGCCGCCGCAGCCTGCGGTGCGAAGCATCTGGGCATCGGCGATGCCGGGTAGACGGAGGAGTCCGTCCAGGCCCTCGGTCATGAGGTTGATGGGGTTCTCGCGGCCGACTTTGCACATGGTCGCCAGGCCGTGCGGGTCGACGTGGAAGAAGGTGTGGCCGGCGGGGCAGCCCTTGAAGACGCTGGTCTTGTCCAGGAAGCCGGGTGCTTGGGCGGCCAGCGGTTCGGGTGTGCCGGTGTACGTGGGGGAGATCGTGCCGTACTCCTGGCGGCCCGCCCCGTACTGCTCGGCGAAGGCGCGCATGGCGTCCAGCTCGTGGGCGTTGTGCCGGGTGATGATCAGCGCCAGTTCCAGCGCGATGCCCGCCTCACGCGCCGCGACGAGCCCCTTCTCGACCAACTTGAACGCCCCCGGCTTGCGGGTGAGCGCGTCGAAGCTGTCCGGGGTCGCCCCGTAGAGGGAAACGGTCACCTTATGCGGTGGCAGGTCACGCAGGAGGTCGATGATCTCGGGACGGTGGAGCCGGGAGCCGTTGGTCAGGATCTCGATCAGCATCCCGGAGCGGTGAGCGAGGGTGTACGCGTCGACGAAGTCCCGGTCGATCAGCGGCTCGCCGCCGGTGAACTGGAGCCACAGCACCCCGGCGTCCCGTAGTAGGTACAGGAGCCGGACCTTGCCCGGCCAGGGCAGCCCCTCGAACTTCCGCTCCGCGAGGTAGCAGTGCTCGCAGTTGAAGTTGCAGCCCTTGTTGATCTCGTACGTGGCCCGGCCGTAGCCGAGACGGGTCTCGGGACGTACGAGGACGGCGTCCCGCATCACCGCACCCGCCAGGTCCACGCTCCAGGCCGTACGGGCGGGGTCGAGGAGCCAGGCCGGCAGAGGGCTGCTGCTCTCGGTCGAGGCCAGCTCTTCGTACAGCGCCCGGGGAATACGCATGCCGCCCTTGGAGCCGGAGCGGGCGATCAGGAACGTTCCGTTGTACGGACTCACGATCAACTGGTGCACGAGACCTCCCTCGGGGTGTCTTCCCAGGTGTGCTGCTCGGGGTGGTCGGCGAACAGGCAGCAGCCCTCGCCGTCAGGACCCGGGGCGGCCACCGGGCAGTCCGGCAACACGACGAGTTCCGTCTCGTTCGTCTCGTGCCAGCGGAGCCACAGCGCGGTCCCGTACGCGCCTGCATCGGTGAGGAGACCGAAGTGCTCACCCTCGTCGTGCGCGGACAGCTGGCACTGCACCGCCCTGTCGATGTACGGGGCGGTCGACTTCTGCCGTGCTTCTCGTGCCAGGTCAAGGGGTACCCGGCGCCAGTGCGTACACCGCATCAGCCGTCCACCTGCGAAGCTGGACGGGGCTGCGTGGAGTGATCCGTACAGCGCGGGCAGGTGCAGGGAGGGAAATGGCCGGGGTTATCGAGGATCACCAGATTCTCGTCCTCCCGTACTTCTGTGACCCGGTTCCAAGTCCGTCCGGAATTACGGGAGATCCTGATCGTCATGAGCACTCGACGCTCAGCACCCAGGCCCTCCGTCCGTGCGCCGGCGCCCGACGTGCGCGCCAGAACCTCGTCCCTCGTCGTCATGATCGAACTCCTCTGTCATCCCGCTGCTCGTTCGGGGCAACATCCAGAAAACTGGGTGAAGTCCGAGGTCTCCACGGCATTGATGCGGCAGTCTTGAGGCAGGTCCGTGCACGGGGCTCGGCGGGCCTGATTCCTGGGGAAGGGGCACCATGGGGCTGGCCGAACGACGCAGGGCCCTGGGTTACAGTCAGGAGAAGTTGGCCGAGTTACTCGGTGTGGACCGCACAACCATCGGACGCTGGGAAAGCGGCAAAGTCGCTCCTCAACCGCCCCAGCGGAACGGCTTGGCGGCAGCTCTCGGAGTCAGCCTCCAAGAACTCGACGTACTCCTCAAGCCGCCACGAGTCGCAGGGCCGGAAAGTGCCGGGCTCCAGACCGGTGACCCCCCGAGCACGGGAGACTCCGACGAAATGATCCGCCGCGAATTCCTTCGGATACTGACTGTCAGCGGTGCCTTGACCGCCCTTCCGGCCGAGGAGGCCGAGGCGTTGACCGAGGGTGTCCGTCGGGGATCGGCTGCCGACTTCGCGCTCATGAACAGACACCTTTGGCAGGTATATCAACTGGCCCGCACCAAAGGCTCCGTCTATTCCGTCGTCCGGGACCAGCTGACCACGCTGAACCAGACACTGGCACGCAGCTGTCGAAGTACCCAGCCTCTGCTGAGCGCTGCTGCGGACCTCTTCCAACTGGCCGGCGAAGTGGCTTTCGACGGCAATCGGTACTCCGAAGCAGCCGCTTCGTACTCACTTGCCGCCTCGGTCAGCAAGGACGCCAGGGCGTACGACCTGTGGGCATGTGCGCTCGTCCGTCACGCCTACGTCGACATGTCCGAGGAGCGTCATCACCAGGCTGCGCAGATGCTCGACGTGGCCGACCGGCTGGCCCGTCGTGGGGATACCAGCCTCTCGACTCGGTACTGGGTCGCGTCCGTCCAAGCCGAGGCATACGCGGGACTCGGTGACCTGGGCACGTGTGAGCGCGCGCTGGATCGGGCCGAGGCCGTTCGTGACCTCACTGCAGACAGCGTCAACGGCGGATGGCTCCGCTTCGACGGCGCGCGTCTGGCGGAGGAGCGCGGCGCTCGCTACGTACAGCTCGGGCGACTCGACCTGGCGGAGAACACCCTGCGGAACGCCTTGGAGCAGGCGGCTCTGGCGTTCGGGCAGTCGTACCGGAGACGCGGAGCGGTTCTCACGGACTTGGCCGCTATCGGTGCGAAGCGACAGGACCCCGAACAAGTCGTCGCGTACGGCGGGGAGGCCCTTGAGCTAGCTCGATCCTCCGGTTCCGGATACGTCGCCCGTAGACTCCGAAGTCTGTGCGAAGAGTTCGGCCCCCTGCGACGGGACCACCGCGTAGCGGAGTTGAGGGCGGAGATCGCCATACTGAGGACGTCGTGACGAGAGGGGTTGGGATGTCGCAGACCGAAGGTGCACGACTGTTCCGCGAGACCTGGATCGCGGGAGTGCACCAGCACTTCCCCGGCGAGCCGAAGGCCGGTTACGTGACCCCTTGGGCAGATACGCCGCAGTGGGAGCGCGAGGCCGCAGGCTCCGTGTACGAGCAGGTCCGCCAGTTCGTCGAGATCAGCGGCGGCACCACGGCCCGGCTGACCCGCGAGCAGAAGAGCCGCTTCGTCGCGACATGCTGGACCGCCCAGATGTTCAAGCACTTCGAGGACCCGAAGCCGGGCTACGTGGCTGACTGGCCCGATCTGCCGTCATGGCAGCAGGAGACCGATGCCGACATCTTCGAGGTGATTGAGAAATCGCTGAGCTGACGGCTCTCTCCCCGTGTGACGGCCCCCGACCAGGAGTTTCGGTCGGGGGCCGTTCTCGTGCGTGCTGGCCCTCGGCGGCCGAGGTCACCCCTCTGTCGGACGCGGGACCGTCCGGTCGTGG
This sequence comes from Streptomyces sp. NPDC058375, assembly GCF_042723425.1. Classification (NCBI taxonomy): domain Bacteria; kingdom Bacillati; phylum Actinomycetota; class Actinomycetes; order Kitasatosporales; family Streptomycetaceae; genus Streptomyces; species Streptomyces sp. NPDC058375. The sequence goes on from NZ_JBHXJG010000247.1 coordinate 4,797, forward strand.
TGCCGGTGGCCGCGTGGAAACCGAGGAGATCCCGCAGGGCGGTCGCCCTATCGTGGGCGCATGTTCGATCGGCTGGAGATCAGCGTGCTGCCGCGTGACCGCCGGTTCCCGCCCAGTCTGCGGATCCTGGTCAATGGCGAGGACGTGGTGGCGGGTGCGGTCGGTGATGGAGGCCGGGGGCCGCTCGTTGCCGACGTGTTGCCGGCCGGCGGCGGGCCCTGGTTGCTGTGGGCGACCGGGGAGGCTCGGCGGGTGGAGCTCGGGGAGCCGGAGTGTTCGAGGGGCTGTTGCGGGTTTCTGACCGTTGTCGTTCAGCGGTTCGGGGGCATCGTGCAGTGGTCCGACTGGCAGGTTCCGTATGAGGAAGTCGCCCCGCCGGAGTTCCACTTCGGCGCGGAGCGGTACGACGCGGAGTTGGCTCGCGTGGACGCCGGAACGGGGCGCCTCGGAGCTTCCTAGAGGCGAGTCGGGCCCGGGTTCTCGGAGTGTCCTGCCGATCGTGCGGGCTCGTTCGGGCGGGTGTGCTTGGCGCGCCCGTACCGGGGCATCAGCCCGGTGACGCGATCGGCAAGGCGTCGTCGTAAGGCGTCGTAAGGCGTTCGGCTTCGACAGCCGGGTGGGAGTGGAGGAGACGTGCCTGTGGGCGATGTGTGGGCGTTCGGGCGGGACAGCGGCTTCGTCGCGGGGCAGGTGCTGGTGGGGTTCAGCGTCGAGGCTGCCGACGGGGTCATCGGGCATGTGGAGCGCCAGGAGGGCGAGCCCGGCATGCAGCACCTGGTGGTCGACACCGGGGTGTGGAAGTTCGGCAGGAGCGTGTTGATTCCCGCCGGTGCGGTGGCCGTCGTGGACGGTGGGGAGCGGACCGTGAAGGTCTCGGCGTCGCGGGAAGAGATCAAATCGGCACCCCGGTTCGCCACCGACAGCGAGACGACCGACCACGGCTACCTGGCCGAGGTCGGCGCGTACTACGTCTCCCTGCGTGCCTGAGATCCCGAGTTCGTAGGGCCGCGAGCCCGCAGAGCTGAACGGAGCGGGGCTGCCCCCTCCGATGCCGGAGAGGGCAGCCCCGCTTCCACGTGTCGTCGGACCGGGTGTCAGAGCCGTTCGATCCAGATGTTGCGGAACCTCGGGTTCTCACCGGGATCCCCGTGGTCCTGCAACTTGATGTGGCCCGGTGCGGGGCCCTCCGGACGGCCCGCGCCGGTGGGGCCGACGATGGCGACGTCTCTGTGGACCAGCTTGCCGTTCCACCGGAGGGTCACCCGTGCGTCCTCCACCTTCTTGCCGTCGTTGTCGAAGCGGGCCGCCCGGAACTCGATGTCGTAGGTCTGCCACGTGCCGGGCGCGGTTGCCGCGTTGACGTCGGGGGCCTTGCGCAGGTAGATCGAACCGGCGTCGTTGTCGGCCGGTGCGTCGACCCCGAAGGACTCCAGGATCTGGAGCTCGTAACGCTCCTGGATGTAGACCCCGCTGTTCCCCCGGGCCTGTCCGGTGACGTCCGGCGGGTAGTGGGGCTGGTACCACTCGGCGTGCATCCGGAAGTCGCCGTACTTCTCCTTCGTACGGATGTCACCGCCGAACGACTCCATGGAGCCGTTCGCCACCGGCCACTTCGCCGGGCCGCCGTCGTTCGATTCCCAGGCGTCCAGGTCCGTGCCGTCGAAGAGGGTGGTGCGCTTCGTCGGGGTGACGGTGAGGCTGTCGAGGTTCACATGGCCGTCGTCCTCGGGCTCGTAGGCGTACGTGATCGTGTTCGCGCCCTTCCGCAGGGGCACCGATTCGGTGTGCGTAGCCCACTTGTTCCAGGCGATGGTGGAGTCCAGCCAGATCTGCTTGTGGCGCTCGCCGTTGACGTACAGGGTCATCGAGCGGGGAGTGGGCTGCGGGTCGGCGTTCTGGCCGTTCGCGTAGCGCAGGGCGAGGTCGTGCTTCCCCTTCTTGTCGGCGCGTACGGCGAAGGTGGTGCGGGAGCCCGGCTCCCAGTTGTTGTCGATGAAGCCGGTGCCGGAGTAGCCGGAGTGGTTGTCGTTGAACTTGGTGCCGCCGGACAGGGATGCGGACTCCGCCTCGTACACCGGCGGCGGCTTCGAACCGTCGGGCAGCGTGTTGAGGCTGTACCAGGCCTCGGTGCTCCACAGCTCCGCCCCGGACTCCGCTGCGAAGGGGCGCGGGGACTGTACGTGCACCACGTGGCCGGGGCGTAGACCGTCCATCTTCAGTGTCACGGTCTTACGGTCTTTGGAGAGCGTCGCTGACGTGACGTCGAGGGTCTCCTCGTCGACCTTCGGGCCGCCGTATCGCGGGGTCGCCACGTAACGCCACTGCTGGGCCTCGTACTTGGACGCCAGGTCCTCGGCGGTCTCGGCGGAGAGCGGCCGCGTGTACTCGATCTCGAAGCCGCCGTCGACCGCCCGCATGGCCCGCATGTCGAAGGCGTCGTCGCCCGTGAGCGCGAGCTTCTGGAGGCCGAACTTGAGCTTGCCCTCCTGGCCCCAGTTCCCCGCGTCGCCGATGCCGCCGGCGTAGATCGCCCCGTCCGGACCGAGGCTGATCCGGTTGACCCCGGCCTCCAGGCCCTGCGTCATCCGGAACACCGCGCCCTGGTATTCACCGCCGACCTTCTCCAGGAACGCCCGCTGGAGGCCGCCGTACGTCACGTCGCCGAAGACCATCTGTCCGGCGAAGGGCCCCTTGGGCAGGAGGAGGGGGTTGCTCGGCGAGTTGGAGATCTCCCCGTGCGGCAGCCAGAGCACGGGTTCGGTCACCGGCTGGTCGTCGTAGACGCCGTCCGGGTTGGTGTGGTGGTTGTAGAAGGCGCCCTGCTTGATCCGGACCAGTTTCGACGTGGGCACGTACGCGCCCTGGTTGTCGGTGGCGAAGATCTCGCCCTTCGGGCCCCAGCCGAGGCCGTTCGGGGTGCGCAGGCCCCCGGCCACGTACGACACCTTGCCGGTCTTCTTGTTGATCTTGAGGGTGGAGCCGCGGTTCGGCACGTTCTGCGGGTCCTGGGTCGCGCCCCCGGGCACCATCGCGATGCCCGTGCTGACGTAGAAGTGCCCCTTCTCGTACAGCAGCCCGAACGCGAACTCGTGGTAGTTGCCGCCGAACGGCCAGGTCGCGATCTTGCGGTACTCGTCGGTGACCTCGTCACCGTCCTTGTCGACCAGTGCGGTCAGGCCGTCCTTCTCGGAGACGTAGATCGTGCCGTCGACGTACTTGAGGCCCATCGGCTCCAGCAGGTTCTCGGCGACCAGCTTCTTGGTGACCTTCGAGGGGTCGGTGTTCCCGGTGACGTTGTCGAGCAGATACACCTGCCCGAGCTCGCTCTCCCTGCTGCCGCCCCAGGTGCTGACGGCCAGCCGGCCGTCCGGCAGCCAGTCCATGCCGGTGACCTGCGGTTCGAAACCGTCGGGGCGCAGGTCGGTCAGTGTGTAGTCGGGGTGGACGCCGGCCAGCGGCAGGCCGTCGCCCGGTGACTCGTCGACGCCCTCGCACAGCTTGCGGCCCGGGGAGGTGACCCGGGTGACGTCGGCGTCGGTGCTCAGAGCGGAGGTGGGGACGACGGTGTACGCGTCCGAGCCGGGCGGCCGCCACTCCAGCAGCAGGCGCTGGTCGTACTCGCCGTCCCAGTGGTCGATGCGCAGCGCGTGGGCGCCCTCGGTCAGCTCGGCCGAGCCCTCCTTGGGCTGGGCGCCGTGCTTGCCGCCGTTGTCGATGATCTCCGTGCCGTCGATGATCAGCCGGGATCCGTCGTCGCTGGTGATGCGGAAGTCGTACGTCCCGGCCGACTCGACGTTCAGGTACGCGGTGACCTCGGTGACGAACTTGCCGCTCAGCCCGAAGTCCTCGGCGGTGGTCCAGTCGATCGTCGGCTTCAGCTCGTCGACGTTGGGTGTCTGTCCGGGCTTGAGCTCGCAGAAGTCGTCCAGCGGCATCTGCACGTCGAACACCCGCATGGTCACGCCCGGTTCCTGGGGCGGTATGTCGGGAGGCTGGGCGGTGGCCTGGCCCTGGGCGAGGGACACGAGGAACAGGGCTGAGACGAGTACGGCCAAACGCCGCATGGGCCTTCCTCCTTGGGGGCCGAGGCAGCCGGCTGTCCGGTGGCCGACGGGCTGCCGCACAACAGTGAAGGGCAGGCCCCGCGAGAAAGGCAACGGTTGTGCAAGCGCTTTCTATTTTATCGTTGTAAGGGCGGGGCGCCGTCGATCGTTGTCGGGCAGGGTACGGCCCGCATTTTCTGGGGAAAGACCACTGGAGAAGGTGCTAGGAAGCGCTGTCATTCTCGGGGGGAGCTGCTGAGAGCGGTTACGGGGATTCGCTCCCTCGCCCCGACGTCAGCCGGGCCGCCGACGCGATCGCGGCGCGGGCCTCGTGTTCCGGAAGGCCGGTGCGGACGGCTGCGGCGGTGAGCGCGTCGGCCAGGGCGTCGCCGAAGCCGTGTTCGTAGGCGCGGCAGGCCGCCCAGAACAGGCGGGTGTTGCGCTGGCCCTCGTGGGCCGCCAGCACGAACTGGACCAGGCCCTCGCCCCGGCGGTCCGGGGTGGGGGTGCGGGTGGTGCCCGGGTCGCCGGGGGTCGTGGCCGGGCGGCGGGGCTGGGTGAGGAGACGGAGCAGGGCGCGGGGGCAGGGGGCCGGGGTGAGGTGGGCGGTGCCGGGGGCCAGGCGGTAGCGGCCGTGGGCGGTGACCGAGCCGGGGCCGACCAGGTAGCCGCCGCTGCCGCGGATGTCGATGCCCGGGGCGAGGCGGCCGGCGGAGTTGGGGACCGTCGCGTCGGCCGGGCCGGTCAGCCAGAGGTGGCGGCCGCCGCTCGGGGTGAGCACCGTGACCGTCGCCGGGATGGTGAACAGGTGCTGGAGGGCCAGCTGCCGCAGCGCGCCGGTCGCGTCGCTGCCGTACGCGGGGTCGACGTCCAGGTCGATCCCGATGAGGCGGTGCGGGGCGCGCCCGCAGGCGATGCCGTAGCCGGTGGCCCGGGGTGCGGCGGCGAAGAGGGCGCGGACGGCCGCGGGGTCGGTGGTGGCGTCGTGCACCCCGTGGCCCGGCAGGCCGCATTCGCCCCGGCAGTGCGCCGGGGACCGCTCGCCGCGGTGGGGGGAGCGCAGGGCGGGGAGCTTGGTGGCGGAGAGCGGGAAGACGGGGAGGCCGCGCCCGGCGGCGGCGAGGGCATGGGCGAGGGCCAGGGTGGGGGTCTGCCGGTCGATGGTGGCCATGCAGCTATTTTCGTACATGCGTTCGAAGAAGGGAAGAGGGGGAGGTGGGGGCGGGTCTGGACCGCCTGGAGGCGCCCGGGGTGGTGGTCGCTTGGCGGAACGCTTCTTCCCGGGCGTGCCAACGGGTCCGCCGGGTCCGCCTCGCCGACCTGGACTTTCCTGCGGCTTGTGAGGTTTATCCGCTCTTCGTCATACGTGAGAGGGAATCGGGAGGTGATGAGGGGTTCGCCGGGGATGTGCTGGGCAACTCTGGTCTCGCGACGTTGTGAACAGCACCGGGGTGGTCGGCCAACTCCCCCGGAACCAGCCGAATATGAAGCCGCAATTCCGCTCTCTGGAGGAAATGACATGGCAAGTATCCGTACCGCTCGCGCCCTCGCCGCTGTCGCCGCTCTGCCCCTGACCGTCGCACTCTGCGGCGGGGTCGCCCTGGCGGACGACGGCTCCTTCGCGAACGACGGATCGAACGCGGCTGTGGCGACGATCGGCGGCAGCGGTGTCGGCGGCAACAACTCCGGCAACTCGTCCACGACCCAGCAGCAGGCCGTCGGCACCGGTGCGTCGAACCAGAACACGTCCGCCCAGGTCAGCAACTCGGCCTTCGTTCCGATCGACCAGTCGGACCACAGTGTCGCGGTGAACTTCACGCCCTTCTTCTGGTGATCCTCCCAAGATGAAACGGTCGTCGGGGCCTCCCGGGGGGTGGGTTCCGGCGGTCTGAACGGCAGCC
>NZ_JBHXJG010000248.1:0-10664 GCF_042723425.1 Streptomyces sp. NPDC058375
GTGCTTTCGTGCCCGTGGAGTCCCTACTGGGGCGCCATGGTGTCCGCGATGCCCGGGTTGTCGTCCATCCAGGCCTTCACGGCTTCCTCCTCGTGACCCGCGCCGCGCTTCTGGATCTCGTTCTCCAGTCCGCCGAGCTGCTTCTCGGAGAGCTTGAAGTCCTTGAACCACTTCGTCAGCTGCGGGTACTGCTTCGGGAACTCCTTGGAGGCGATGGTGTGCAGCCGGTCGCCCTCGCCGAACGCCTTCTTCGGGTCCTTCAGCTTGGTCATGCCGTACTCGTTGTACGCCCAGTGCGGGGTCCACAGCAGGACGGCGATGGGCTCCTTCTTGGCGTACGCGCGCTTCAGCTCGGCCAGCATGCCGGGCGTGGAGGAGTCGAGGACCTCGTACTCCCCGTCCAGGCCGTAACTCGGCAGGACGTTCGTCTTGAGGTTCTCCATGGTGGCGGTGCCGGGCTCGATGCCGACGATCCGGCCCTTGAAGTCGGATCCCTTGCCCTTGAGGTCGTCGAGGGTCTTGACGTCCTTGACGTAGTCGGGGACGGCGACCTCGATGGAGGTCGGGCCGTACCACGAGCCGATGTTCGTCAGCTTGTCGCCGTACTTGTCCCAGTAATTCTTCTGGGTGTACGGCAGCCAGCCGTCGAACTGCACGTCGATCTGGCCGCGTGACATCGCGGCGTACATCGGACCGACCTCGAACTGCTTGAGGTTGATCTTGTAGCCGCGCTCCTCCAGGACCGCCTTCCACAGGTACGTGGCGGCGATGTCCTCCTCCCAGGGGAACCAGGCGACCTCGACCGGGCGCTTGCGCTCGTCGTCACCGCCGGCGGCCTGGGCGTCCTTCGGGACCGGGGTCCACTTGTCGGCGACGCCCGGGTTGTCCTTCAGCCAGGTGCGGACGGCTTCCTGCTCCTTGCCGGAACCGGCCTTCTGGATCTCGGCCTCAAGGCTGGTGAGCTGCTTCTCGCTCATCTTGAAGTCCTTGACCCACTTGGCGACCTCGGGGTTCTCCGCGGAGAAGCCCTTGCGCGCCAGGCTGTGGACGCCGTCGCCCTTGCCCCAGAGACCCTTGGGGTCCTTCAGCTTGGTGAGGTCGTACTCGTTGTACGCCCAGTGCGGCGACCAGAGCGGAACGACGATCGGTTCCTTCTTGGCGTACGCGCGCTTCAGCTCGGCCAGCATGGACGGCGTGGAGCCGTCGATGAGCTTGTACTCCTTGTCCAGGCCGTAGCCCGGCAGCAGCTTGTCCTTGAGCAGGCCCATCTCGCCGGCGCTCGGCTCGATGCCGACGATCCGGTTCTTGAACTCGGACGCCCTGCCCTTCAGGTCGTCCATCGTCTGGACGTCCTTCATATACGCGGGGACGGCAAGTTCCAGCGAGGTCGGGGCGTACCACGCGCCGAGGTCCTCCAGGCGGTCCTTGTACTTCGCCCAGTAGCTGGCGTGGGTGACCGGCAGCCAGGAGTCGGTCTGGAAGTCGATCTGCCCGTTGGCCATCCCGGTGTACAGCGAGCCGGCCTCGTACTGCTTGACGTCGACCTCGAAGCCGCGCTGCTCCAGCATCTCCTTCCAGAGGAAGGTGGAGGCGATGCCCTCGTCCCACGGGATGTAGCCGATGCTGATCTTCTTGCCGTCGCCGATCTGCGCGCTCGTGCCGGCGGTGTCGTCCTTCGAGCCGCCGCCGAAGAGGCTCATGCTGCCCGCGACGAGCGCGAGGACGACGATGCCGACGGCCGCGATGCGGGGCTGCGGGCGGTAGGTCCAGATCTTCCAGCCCTCGGCCATGGCCTGGGCCTTGGCGACCGTGCGGCGGCCCAGCGGGGAGACCGCGGTGCCGAGCGCGCCGGTCATCCGGTCCAGGTACATGGCGAGGATGACGATGGAGATGCCCGCCTCGAAGCCGAGGCCGACGTCGACGTTGCCGATGGCGCGGTAGACGGAGCCGCCGAGGCCGCCGCCGCCGACCATGCCCGCGATGACGACCATGGAAAGGCCGAGCATGATGACCTGGTTGATACCGGCCATGATCGTGGGCAGGGCGAGGGGCAGCTGGACGCGCAGCAGGGTGTTGCGCGAGGTGGTGCCGAAGGCCTCGGCCGCCTCGACGAGCTCACCGTCGACCTGCCGGATACCGAGCTCGGTCATCCGGACGCCCGGGGGCAGCGCGAAGATGATCGTGGCGATGATGCCGGGGACCACGCCGACGCCGAAGAAGATGACGCCGGGGATCAGGTAGACCATGGCGGGCATGGTCTGCATGAAGTCCAGGACCGGCCGGGTGATCGCGCTGACCGTCCTGGACCGGGAGGCCCAGATGCCGAGCGGTACGGCGATGACCAGGGTGACGAGGGTCGCGACGAGCACCAGGGTGAGGGTGTCCATCGCCTCGTCCCACAGTTCGACGGAGTCGATGAGGGCGAATCCGACGAAGGTGAGCAGGGCCGCGGGCAGGCCGCGCAGCCACCAGGCGATGACGGCGACGATGCCCGCGAACAGCAGTGGTGCGGGGGCGGACAGGACGGCGGCTATGCCGTCGAACATGCCGCTGACGATGGAGCTGATGGCGTCGAAGAGCCAGGCGAGGTGGGTCTGCAGCCACTCGACCGCGGAGTCGACCCATTCGCCGAGGGGGAACCTAAACACCGGCCACCTTCTTCACGCCGGCCGCTGCCGCGGGTTCGGTCTCGCGGGGGGCCTCGACCGGGGTCATCGGCTCGCCGAGGACGGCGAGCAGCCGGGAGCTGGGGACGACGCCGACCAGCTTGCCCTTGTCGTCGGTCACGGCGACCGGGTTCGCGCTCTGCGAGCAGGGCGTGAACAGGTCGATGATCGGAGTGGACTCCGGGACCGTGGCGGGGGCCGCGGCGAGCACGTCCTGCGGGGTGCGCAGTTCCGTGCCGTCCGCCGCCCTGGTGCCCATCACGGTGTGCGCCTCGGCCATGATCGCGCCCGCGGTGAGCACCCGGGAGCGGTCGACGTCCTGGGTGAAGGAGGCGACGTAGTCGTTGGCCGGGGTGACGAGGATGTCCTCGGCGGTGCCGAGCTGGACGATCTCGCCGTCGCGCATGACGGCGATCCGGTCGCCCAGGCGCATGGCCTCGTTGAGGTCGTGGGTGATGAAGACGATGGTCTTCTTCAGCCGCTTCTGGAGCTCCAGCAGCTGGTCCTGCATGTCACGGCGGATCAGCGGGTCGAGCGCGCTGAAGGACTCGTCCATGAGCAGCAGGTCGGCGTCGGTGGCCAGGGCGCGGGCGAGGCCCACGCGCTGCTGCATGCCGCCGGACAGCTCGTCGGGCCAGGACTTCTCCCAGCCTTCGAGGCCGGTCAGCCGCAGGGCCTCGGTGGCGCGCGCCTCACGCGCCTCGCGCGGCACGCCCTGGACCTCCAGGCCGTACGCCGCGTTCTCCAGGACGCTCCGGTGGGGGAAGAGCGCGAAGTGCTGGAACACCATGCTGATCTTGGTGGAGCGCACGTGCCGCAGGTCGCGGGGGCTCAGGGCGGTCAGATCCTGCCCGTCGAACAGCACCCGGCCCGCGGTGGGGTCGAGGAGACCGTTGAGCATCCGCAGCAGGGTGGACTTGCCCGAGCCGGACAACCCCATGACGACGAAGATCTGGCCCGGCTCCACGGTGAACGATGCGTCGATCACCGCTGCGGTCGTTCCCTCGGCGCGCAACTCGTCGCGATCGGAACCGCTTTCGAGCTTCCGCACGGCTTCATCGGGTCGTCTGCCGAAGACTTTGTACAAGTGCTCGGCTTGCAGCCTGGACACATACACCTCACGCGTTGAACCGAAAAAACGGTCTGCCACCCCCTCCGGCAGACCGTGGAGCGGTGCGGGTCCTGTCCGCGTGGCACATGCACTAGTTGAAAATGCGACGTGGTTCGCTCCGATGGCGCGCCTGCCCGCACTTACACAACCCAAACGCGACCGTGACCCAGGTCACCGGCCCGCGACGGAAGGCAAGTAAGCGGTTACCAGCAGCGACTGTCGGTGCGGTGGGGCATCATCGGGTCTGTGACGCGACGCCTGATGCTCCTCGACACCGCCTCCCTGTATTTCCGCGCCTACTTCGGGGTGCCCGATTCGGTGCGCGCACCGGACGGGACGCCCGTGAACGCCGTGCGCGGCCTCCTCGACTTCATCGGCCGCCTGGTGCACGACCACCGGCCGGACGAACTGGTCGCCTGCTGGGACAACGACTGGCGTCCGCAGTGGCGGGTCGACCTGATCCCGACGTACAAGGCGCACCGGGTCGCCGAGGAGACCCCCGCCGGGCAGACGGACGAGGAGGAGATCCCCGACACGCTGTCCCCGCAGGTCCCGATCATCGAGGACGTGCTGGCGGCGCTGGGAATCGCCCGGGTCGGCGTCACGCCGTACGAGGCGGACGACATCATCGGCACGCTCACGGCACGGGCGAAGGGCCCGGTCGACATCGTCACCGGCGACCGCGATCTGTATCAGCTGGTCGACGACGCCCGTCAGGTGCGCGTGCTCTACCCGCTCAAGGGCGTCGGCACGCTCCAGGTGACCGACGAGGCGTGGCTGCGCGAGAAGTACGGCGTGGACGGCGCGGGGTACGTCGATCTGGCGCTGCTGCGCGGTGACCCGAGCGACGGGCTCCCGGGCGTCCCCGGCATCGGCGAGAAGACGGCGGCGAAGCTGCTGGACGCGTACGGCGATCTCGACGGGATCATGGCGGCGGTGGACGACCCGAAGGCGAAGCTGACCCCGTCGCAGCGCAAGCGGCTGGACGAGTCGCGCGCGTACGTGGCCGTCGCGCCGAAGGTGGTCCGGGTGGCCGGGGACGTCCCCCTGCCCGACTTCGATCCGGCACTGCCGCGCGAGCCGCGCGACCCGGCCGCCCTGGAGGCGCTCGCGGACCAGTGGGGGCTGGGCGGGGCGCTGCAACGGCTGCTGACCGTGCTTCAGCACTGAGGTGTTAACTTAGGTATACCTAAGTCTTCGAACCAGGGAGTACCTCGTGGCAGAGCGGCCGGCCCGGCAGGGACCGAAGGCCCAGGGGGCGCAGGTCGTGCGCACCGAGCAGATCACCCCGCACATGGTGCGGGTGGTCCTCGGCGGCGAAGGGCTCACGGACTTCACCCTCTCCGGCTTCACCGACCACTACATCAAGCTGTGTTTCGCGCCCGAGGGCGCGGACTACGCGCACCCCTTCGACATGGCCGCCATCCGTGAGGAGTATCCGCGCGAGCTGTGGCCCACCACCCGTACGTACACGGTGCGTTCATGGGATCCGGTGGCCCGGGAGATGGCCGTCGACTTCGTCGTGCACGGCGACGAGGGCCTCGCGGGACCGTGGGCCCAGCGGGCGCAGGCCGGCGAGCAGGTGACCTTCCTCGGCCCCGGCGGCGGTTACGGACCGGACGCCTCGGCGGACTGGCACCTGCTGGTCGGCGACGAGAGCGCGCTGCCGGCGATCGCGGCGGCGCTGGAGCAGATGCCCGTGGGCGCGCTGGTGCACGCCTTCGTGGAGGTGCCGGACGCCTCGGAGGAGCAGAAGATCGTGACGCCCGACGGGGTGGCCGTGACCTGGCTGCACCGCGGGGACCGGCCGGTCGGCGAGCTGCTGACCGCCGCCGTGAAGGGGCTCGACTTCCCCGAGGGCGAGATCCAGGCGTTCGTGCACGGGGAGGCGGGCTTCGTGAAGGAGATTCGCCGCTACCTGCGCGTGGAACGGCAGATCCCGCTGGCCCAGCTGTCGATCTCGGGCTACTGGCGCCTCGGCCAGAACGACGACGCCTGGCGCGCGGTGAAGCGCGAGTGGAACGAGCAGGTGGAGCGCGAGCAGGAGAGCGGTACGAGCGCCGCGTGACGCCGGGCGGGGGGCGCCGGGCCGCCGCGTGACGCCCGAACGCCGGGGCGCTGCGTAACGCCCGAACGCCTCCCACTCGGACCCGGTCGCCCGACCGCGCCGCCTCGCAGGCCGTCTCGTCGCTCAGGCCCGGTCGTTCCGACAGCCGATCACCTGCCCGCCGGGCCGCCCAGCGGGCAGCCTCCGGACCCCGTCCGCCGCACATCGCGGCCGGCGGGGTCCGCTCGCTCGGGGCGCGGCCGGGAGAGGACCGGCGCGACGGGCCCACGGCGGGTCGCCGACCGGCCGCTTCGCGGCACGACGAGTCCAAGGCGCGTCGGGTCCGTCGCCGCACCCCGCCCTCAGCCTCCCGCAGGACCCGCCTCCGCAGCAACGGAACCCTCCGCGTCACCGGCACCGGCACCCGTCCCCGCGCCGCACCCCTCACTCCCGTCCTCCACGCGGGGCCCCTCCGGCTCCACCGGCCCGACCAGATGCGCCGGGGACTCGAAGCGCCGGAAGGCCACATCGATGTGCGCCAGCCTCCGCAGCGCGCCGAACATCGCCTCGCCGAGGACGGTCCCCACGACAACGCTCTCGACCAGGTCCACGCGGGCCACCCGACGCTGTACGTAGTCGAGGTCGGCGTGGGCGATCGGCTCGGCGGCATCCGCGTACACGTCCAGCAGGTCGATGAGTCCGCCGTGCCCGGCCCTGCGCAGTGCGGCCAGCACCTCCGCCAGCGATTCGGCGGCGGGGCTCTGCTCCTCGACCTGCCAGTCGCGCCGCCGCAGCAGCTCGGCCACCTCCTCGCGCGCGGCCTCCAGTTCGGGCCCCGCCTCCCCCTCAGCACCGGCTGGGCTGTGGGACGCGATGGGGATGACCATCGCCGCCCTGTGGGCGGCCACCCTGGTGATCGCCGTTCTGCTGCTGCGCACCCGTATCACCGACCGGGCGACGGCCCTGGCCGTCCGGGGCGGGCTGCTGATCGCCCTGGCCGGCGCGGCCCTCGGCTTCCTGATGGCACTGCCGAGCGAGGGCCAGCGGGCGGCCGGGAGTCTCGACACCGCCGATGTGATCGGCGCGCACTCCGTGGGCGTACCGGACGGCGGCCCGTCCATGGCGCTGACCGGCTGGTCGACGACCGGCGGCGATCTGCGGGCCCCGCACTTCGTGGGCATGCACGCGCTCCAGGTCCTACCGCTCCTCCTGATCGCCCTGGTGCTGCTCGCGCCCCGCTTCGCCCCGCTGCGCGACCCGGGGGTGCGGCTGCGCCTCGTACGGGTCGCCGTCGGCGGTTACGCGGCGCTCGTCGCGCTCATCACCTGGCAGGCGCTCCGGGGCCAGCCGCTGATCCACCCGGACGGGGCCGCGCTGGCGGCCGCCGGGACGATCCTCGCGGCGGCGGCGTACGGGACATGGAGCGCGCTGCGCCCGGCCCGCCCGGCCCGCTCCTCCTCCTCCTCCTCCGACAAGGAGCCCGCGGCATGACCGGCGCACTCTTCGAGATCACGTTCTATCTGGCCGCCCCGTTCTGGCTGCTGATGATCTTCGCTCCGAACTGGTCCTGGACCGCTCGCGTCGTCGCCTCACCGCTGACCGTGCTGCCTGTGCTCGTCGTCTACGTCGTCATGGCCGTCCCGGTCTTCCCGGAGCTCTGGACGGCGGTGAGCAGCCCGGACATCGACACCTTCCGTGATCTGACGGCGCTGGCCGACGGAGCGGGGGCCGTCTGGGCGCAGGTGATCGCCTGGGATCTGCTGCTCGGGCAGTGGATGTACCTCCAGAGCCGGAAGCTGGGGCTCTCGCCGCTGCTGATGGGGCCGCTGCTGGTCCTGACGATCCTGCTGTCGCCCTTCGGGCTGCTGCTCTTCCTCGCCGTACGCGCCGTCCGGCTGCGGCGGCGCGAAACGCTCGTCGGCTGAGTCGCGCGTCCTCCCGGGGCAGGATCTGCGAAGATCGCCCGCACCCGACCAATCCGTACGGCCGTCTGCTCCGAATCACTGCCGGAACCGACGAACGTCCCGGGAGGAAACCCGCGTGAAGGAAGCCGTACACATCAGTGGGGTGCCCTCGCCCGGTCCCGATCTCCAGGAACTCCTGGTGCGGGTCGCGCGGGGCGACCAGGACGCGTTCGCCTCGGTGTACGACGCGGTGAGCGGGCCCGTGCTCGGCCTGGTGCGCAGCGTGCTCCGCGATCCGGCCCAGTCGGAGGAGGTGGCGCAGGAGGTGCTGGTGGAGGTGTGGCGCACCGCGCCCCGTTTCCGGGCCTCCCGGGGCAGCGCGATGAACTGGGTGCTGACCCTGGCCCACCACCGGGCGGTCGACCGGGTCCGCTCGGCCGAGGCCGCGGCGGCCCGGGAGCACAAGGCGGCGCTGCTGGACCGGACGCCCGCCTTCGACGAAGTGTCCGAACAGGTCGAGACCCGGTTGGAGCGAGAGCAGGTACGGCGCTGTATGCGCACCCTGTCCGAGCTGCAACGGGAGTCGGTGACCCTGGCCTACTACCGGGGCCTGACCTACCGTGAGGTCTCCGAACTTCTCTCCGTGCCGCTGGGCACCATCAAGACACGACTCCGCGACGGCCTCATCCGGCTGCGCGACTGCCTGGGGGTGAGCGCATGAGCACGGCCGAACTGCACACGCTGACCGGGGCCTATGCCCTGCATGCGCTGCCGGAGTCCGAACGGCAGGCGTTCGAGCGGCATCTGGAGGACTGCGAGGCCTGCACCCAGGAGGTGCGGGAGCTGTCGGCCACCGCCGCCCGGCTCGGCCTCGCCGTCGCCGAGGCCCCGCCGCGCGAGCTGCGCGAGAGAGTGCTGCGGGAGATCACGACCGTACGCCAGGAGGCTCCGGCGCACGGCCGACGGGAGCGGACCGGTGGCGGCGGAGGCACCGGACGGTGGTACGCCTACGCGCTCGCCGCCTGCATCGCGGTAGCCGCCGCCTTCGGCGGGGCCGCGGTCTGGCAGAACCAGGTGGCCCAGGACGCGCGGCAGGAGGCCAACCAGGCACAGCGGCAGAACGAGCAGCTGGCCCAGGTGCTCTCCGCTCCGGACGCGAAGACCTCCTCGGGCGAACTCACCGGCGGCGCGCACGGCACCGTCGTGGTCTCGCAGAGCCAGAACCGTGCGGTGTTCCTGGCCTCAGGGATGGATCGGCCGCCGAGCGGCAAGGTGTACCAGCTCTGGTTCAACGACGAGGGCACGATGCGCTCGGCGGGCCTGATGGATCCGAAGGCGAGCGACGACGCGGTCCTGCTGGACGGGCCGGTGGACCGGGCGTCCGGGATGGGCATCACGGTCGAGCCCGCCGGTGGCTCCGCCGAACCGACCTCGGATCCGGTGGCGCTGATGGACTTCCCGACCGCCTGACGTCTCACCCACGAGTTCCGCAAGGGAGCACGCGTTCCATGAGTGGTGTCGCGGTGGTGCTGTTCACCTCCGACCTGCGTCTGCACGACAATCCGGTGCTCCGTGCCGCCCTGCGGGACGCGGACGAGGTCGTCCCGTTGTTCGTCCGGGACGACGCCGTCCACCGCACCGGGTTCGACGCGCCCAACCGGCTGGCGTTCCTCGCGGACTGCCTGGCGGACCTGGACGCCGGACTCCGTGACCGGGGTGGCAGGCTGATCGTCCGTCGGGGCGAGACGCCCCGCGAGGTGAAACGGGTCGTCGAGGAGACCGGGGCGGGCTCCGTGCACATCGCCGCCGGCGTCAGCCGGTACGCGGCACAGCGCGAGGAGCGGATCCGGGAAGCCCTCACGGGCACGGGCTGCGATCTGCGCGTGCATGACGCGGTGGTCACCGTGCTCGCTCCGGGCCGGGTGGTCCCGACGGGCGGCAAGGACCACTTCGCGGTGTTCACCCCGTACTTCCGCCGTTGGGAGGCGGAGGGGGTACGGGGCACACTGACCGCTCCCCGCACGGTCCGGGTGCCGGACGGGGTGTCCGGCAACCCGCTCCCGGACCGGGGCACCGTCAAGAACCTCTCCCCCGGCCTGGCCCGGGGCGGCGAGGAAGCGGGCCGCAAGCTGGTGACGTCCTGGCTCCACGGCCCCATGGCCGACTACGAGGACGGCCACGACGACCTGGCCGGCGACGCCACCTCCCGGCTCTCCCCGCATCTGCACTTCGGTACGGTCTCCGCCGCCGAACTGGCCAACCTCGCACGGGAGAAGGGCGGCCCCGGCGGCGAGGCGTTCGTCCGGCAGCTGGCCTGGCGGGACTTCCACCACCAGGTCCTCGCGGCCCGCCCGGACGCCTCCTGGTCCGACTACCGGCCGCGCCACGACCGCTGGCGCTCCGACGAGGACGAGATCGCCGCCTGGAAGTCCGGGCACACCGGCTATCCGCTGGTGGACGCGGCGATGCGGCAGCTCGCGCACGAGGGCTGGATGCACAACCGGGGCCGGATGCTGGCGGCGAGCTTCCTCACGAAGACGCTGTACGTGGACTGGCGGGTGGGGGCCCGCCACTTCCTGGACCTGCTGGTCGACGGTGACATGGCGAACAACCAGCTCAACTGGCAGTGGGTGGCGGGCACCGGCACGGACACTCGCCCCAACCGGGTCCTCAACCCGGTGATCCAGGGCAAGCGCTTCGATCCCCGGGGCGCTTACGTACGACGCTGGGTACCGGAGCTGGCCGAGGTGGAAGGGCCCGCGATCCACGAGCCCTGGAAGCTGGAGGGCCTGGACCGGGCGGGCATCGACTATCCGGACCCGGTGGTGGACCTGGCCGAGGCCCGGTCCCGCTTCGAACGGGCCCGCAGCCTGGACTGACCGTACGACAACGCGGAGAGGGCCCGTTCCACGGGCCGTGGAACCTGCCCTCTCCGC
>NZ_JBHXJG010000249.1:0-10616 GCF_042723425.1 Streptomyces sp. NPDC058375
GTCCCCGTGCCCGTGCTCCGGGCGCGGGGACACGGCAAGCCCCGGGGGCCGTCCGGTCAGACAGGGGTGCCGACGACCAAGTGGTCCCCGGGGATGCCGGCCTTACCGGGCGCGTAGTAGTCCTTGATCCCGGCGACCCACGTCTCGACCCGGATCCGGTCCCCGTCGGTCGGCTCGAACGCGTCGAAGAGCGCGTCGATGTTCGCCGGCTCGAAGCCGATCGCCCTCATCAGCGCCATGAACAGCGGCCGCTCGATCAGGCCGTCGCCGTCCGGGTCGCCCAGCGCGGCCAGCGCCTCGGCGAACACGGCGATGGTCGCGTCGAACCGCTCCGGCGACAGCACGCACGCCGTGAACTCCTCGAAGCTGATCTCGCCGTTCCGGTCGGCGTCCAGCTCGGTGAGCAGAGTCGTCCAGTAGCGCCGGAACGCCCCGCGCATCGCGTCCTTCGCCGCCTGGTCCGAGGCGTGTGCCTCGCTGACGACGCGGTCGGCCATGAGCTCGAAGTCGTCGGCCTCCAGAACCCCGTTGGCGTTGGCATCGAACAGGGAGAAGACGAGCGCGACCCGCCGGTTGGCCTCAGTGGTCATGAATCCGTCACCTTTCGCCGTACGGTCCCGCCGACCGGCAGCCCGGTCGGCCCACCCACTGTCCGGCCGAAGGGCGGCGGGCACGACGAAAGCCGCTGCCCTTTCACCTGAAGGACGTAACCACCCCCGCGTAAACGTCGAGTTGAGGCAGACGGCCGGGCCCAGTGCCCCCGCACGCCCCGGTACGAGCCGTGGACGCCCGCGTCGTACCGGAGACGCGGGCGGAACGGCAGACAGGAGCGGCGCGACCAGCCACCGGGCCCACCTTCTAGGCTGGGCGGATGCGAGAGACACCCGCCGTGACCGGCCGCCGTGCGAACGGGGCCCGTGCCGCATGACCGGGGAAGCCGGACCTGCCACGACCCGGGAGACCCGGTCGCTGCCCGCGCACGCGCCCGGATCGGTCGAGACGCCCTTCGTCATCCAGGCCTACGACGAGGTCGTCTCCCACGACACGCTCTGGGACGCCCACTCCCACCCCTTCCACGAACTGCTCTGGAACGAGCGGGGCGCCTCCTCCGCGGTGGTCGGCGAACGCATCTGGACGATCACCCCCGCCCTCGGTCTGTGGATGCCGGCCGGAACGCTGCACTCCGGATCGGCGACGGCGGGAACCTGGTTCCGGGCGAGCTTCTTCGGCTTCCGTACGACGTCGTCGATCTCCGACACTCCGGTCGCCGTCGAGATCACCCCGCTGCTCCGCCTCCTCCTGGAACGGCTCGGCGAACCCGGCCTCGCCCCCTCCTCCCGGGCCGCGACCGAGGCGCTGGTGCTCGACGTCCTCGCCCCGTCGCCGCGCGAACTGCTCGTGCAGATTCCTACCTCCGACCTCCTGCGCCCCGTCGCGGACGCGGTCCGCGAGGATCCGGGCGACCAGCGGACGCTGGCGGACTGGGCGTCCGAGCTGGGCGTGAGCACCCGTACGGTCACACGCGCGTTCAGCGCCGAGACGGGCACGAGCTTCGTACGGTGGGTCGCGGCCGTCCGGGCCCAGCACGCGATCGACCTGCTGGCCCGGGGCTGGGACGTCGAGTCGGTGGCCGAACAGGTCGGCTACCGCTCGGCCAGCGCCTTCGGCGTCGCCTTCCGCCGGACCACCGGGCTGACGCCGGGGACCTTCCGGCCGGGGTGAGCCGATTCCGGGTCCTGCGTGCCCTCCTGAGTTCACGCCGTGAGCAGGCGCAGGCCCAGATCCGCCGCGTCGAGTCCGGCCAGACCCCCGTTCCGCTCGGCCCACCGGCCCGAGGCGAGGTCGTCGCCGAGGCTGCGGCGTGACGTCACGTGAGGGCCAAGAGCGTCATGTGCCGCCGCCACGAATGTCCTCATCGCTACAACGCATGTCTCAAACAGTTGATTGCGACACCTGCACCTCCTCTCATAAAGTACGAAGGCAAGCCTTACCTAAGCCGCTGCGCCTCCGCATCGCATCCCTCCACGACGGCAGTCCACGCCCGGACGTGCGGGAAGCGGCACCCCGACCCTCCGGAAAGCCGGGTACTCACCCATGTCCTCACACCGCCTCCGCCTGCTCGCCGTAGCAGCCGCCCTCGTGTCCGTCGCCGCCTGCGGCGGGAACGGAAGCGGCGACGCCGAGAACACGAAGAAGGAGGGGGGTGGATCCGGCGCGTTCCCCCTGACCGTCGAGCACGCCCTCGGTACAACCACCGTCCCGGCCAAGCCCAAGCGCGTCGCGACCGTCAACTGGGCCAACCACGAAGTCCCGCTCGCGCTCGGCGTCGTGCCCGTCGGCATGGCCGCGGCCAACTTCGGCGACGACAACGACGACGGCGTGCTGCCCTGGGTCGAGGAGAAGCTCGACGACCTGAAGGCCGAGACACCGGTGCTCTTCGACGAGACGGACGGCATCGACTTCGAGGCCGTCGCGGACACGAAGCCGGACGTGATCCTCGCCGCGTACTCGGGTCTGACCAAGAAGGACTACGAGACCCTCAGCGAGATCGCCCCCGTCGTCGCCTACCCGGACGCCGCCTGGGCGACGCCGTGGCGCGAGATCATCCGGACGAACAGCAAGGCGATCGGGCTGGCCGACGAGGGCGAGAAGCTGATCAAGAAGCTCGACGGGGACATAGCCAAGACCGCCGCCAAGTACCCGCAGCTCGAGGGCAAGTCGGCGATGTTCATGACGCACGTCGACCCCAACGACGTCAGCGAGGTCGGTTTCTACACCGCCCACGACACCCGTACCCAGTTCTTCCAGGACCTCGGCATGAAGATCCCCGGGTCCATCGCGAAGGCCTCCGAGGGCACGGACAAGTTCGCCCTCACCAAGAGCGCCGAGCAGATCGACGCGTTCGACGACGTCGACATCATCACCGGCTACGGCGACGACACCGGTGAACTGCTGAAGACCATCACCAAGGACCCGCTGCTCTCCAAGATCCCGGCCGTCGAGCGCGGGTCGACATACCTCCTGCCCGGCAGCTCGCCGCTGGCCACCGCCGCCAACCCGACGCCGCTGTCGATCGGTTACGTGCTCGACGACTACGCCGCCGCCCTCGCCGAGGCCGCGGACAAGGTCAAGTGACCACGCTCGACACCCGTACCCCGCCGGACGCCGCCACCAGCAGGCGTCCGGCGGGTGTGCGCCTGCTGTGGGTCCTGCTCTCCCTGCTCGCCCTGGCCGCCGTCATGCTGGCCTCCGTCGCCTTCGGCTCCCGCGACGTGCCGTGGTCCGACGTCGTCGCGGCGCTCGGCGGTTCCGACGACACCCTGGGTCAGGCGGCCGCGACCAAGCGCATGCCCCGCACGGTCCTCGCCGTCGTCATCGGCGCGGCACTCGGTCTGGCGGGCGGCGTGATGCAGGGCGTGACCCGTAACCCGCTGGCCGACCCGGGCATCCTCGGCGTCAACATGGGGGCCTCTCTCGCCGTCGTCACGGCGGTCGCGTTCTTCGGGCTCACCTCGCCGACCGGCTACATCTGGGTCGCCATCGTGGGCGCCGCGCTGTCCGCCCTGTTCGTCTACACCGTCGGGACGCTCGGCAGGGGAGGGACCACCCCGCTCAAGCTGGCGCTCGCCGGGGCCGCCACGTCAGCCGCCTTCGCCTCGCTCGTCAGCGCGGTCATCCTGCCGCGCAACGACATCGCCGGAAGCTTCAAGCTCTGGCAGATCGGCGGCGTCGGCGGCGCTTCCTTCGAACGCATCGGCCAGGTCGCGCCGTTCCTCATCGCCGGCTTCGTCGTCTGCCTGCTCTCCGCACGCGCCCTCAACTCCATGGCTCTCGGCGATGAGTTGGCGGCCGGGCTCGGTGAACGCGTCGCCGTGGCACGGGCCGTGGCCGCGCTCGGCGCCGTCCTGCTGTGCGGGGCCGCCACCGCCGTCGCCGGGCCCATCGGGTTCGTCGGCCTCGTCGTCCCGCACACCTGCCGGCTCCTCGTCGGCGTCGACCACCGCTGGCTCCTGCCGCTCTCGGCGGTGCTCGGCGCGGTCCTGCTCACCGCCGCCGACATCGTCGGCCGGATCGTGGCACGCCCCTCCGAGATCGACGTCGGCATCGTCACGGCCCTGATCGGGGCCCCCTTCTTCATCTACATCGTCCGCCGACAGAAGGTGCGTGCCCTGTGAGCGCCCCCGCCCTCACCCGGCCGGCCCCCCAGGAGGCCGCGCCCGCCTCCGTCGCGGCCGCCACCCGCCGCCGCGCCCGGGGCGCCTCGCGCCGCCGCCGCGTCGTCCTGGTGCTGGTCCTCCTCGTGGTCGCCGCGTTCGCCGTGACGCTGATGGCGGGCCGCACCTACTACCCGCCCGGCGACGTCTTCCGGGTGATCCTCGGGGAGCAGGTGCCGGGCGCGTCGTTCACGGTGGGCCGGCTGCGGCTGCCCCGCGCGGTCCTCGCCCTGGTCGCCGGATTCAGCTTCGGGCTCGCCGGCGTCACCTTCCAGACGATGCTCCGCAACCCGCTCGCCAGCCCCGACATCATCGGCATCAGCTCCGGGGCGAGCGCCGCCGCTGCCGTCGCCATCGTCACCCTGTCCCTCGGCGAGGTGCAGGTCTCCGTCCTCGCCATCGCCGCCGGACTCGGCGTTGCCCTGCTGGTGTACTCACTGGCGTTCAAGGGCGGCGTCGTCGGCACCCGGCTCATCCTCATCGGCATCGGGATCTCCGCGATGCTCGACAGCATCACCTCCTACGTTCTGTCCCAGGCCGCCGAATGGGACCTCCAAGAGGCGATGCGCTGGCTGACCGGCAGCCTCAACGGCGCCACCTGGGACGAGGTCGTCCCCGCCCTCGTCGCGGCGGCCGTCCTCACCCCGCTGCTGCTGGGCCGGGCCCGTAACCTCTCCGCGCTCCAGCTCGGCGACGACACCGCCTCCGCCCTCGGCGTACGCGTGGAACGCACCCGGATCACCGTGATCGTCGCCGCCGTCGGGCTGATCGCCTTCGCCACGGCGGCGGCCGGACCCATCGCGTTCGTTGCGTTCCTCTCCGGGCCCATCGCCGCTCGCATCGTCGGAGCGGGCGGCTCCCTGCTCATGCCCGCCGGACTCGTCGGCTCGCTGCTCGTCCTCGTCGCCGACTTCACCGGCCAGTTCGCCTTCGGCGAGCGCTACCCGGTCGGCGTCGTCACCGGCGTCCTCGGAGCCCCCTACCTCGTCTACCTGATCATCCGCACCAACCGGGCGGGAGGCTCGCTATGACCACGCACCACCGACTGACCGCCGAAGGACTCACCCTCGGCTACGGCGACCGCACCGTCGTCGACTCCCTCGACCTGGCCGTACCGCCCGGCCGGATCACCGTCATCGTCGGCGCCAACGCCTGCGGCAAGTCGACGCTGCTGCGCTCCATGTCCCGGCTGCTCGCCCCGCGCGCCGGCCGCGTCGTCCTGGACGGCAAGGAGGTGCACCGGCTGCCCGCCAAGGAACTGGCCCGCACCCTCGGGCTGCTGCCCCAGTCGCCGATCGCACCCGAGGGCATCACCGTCTCCGACCTCGTCGGCCGCGGCCGCCACCCCCACCAAGGGATCTTCTCCCGCTGGAACGAGCAGGACGACGCCGCCGTGGCCGCCGCCCTGGAGGCCACGGCGACCGAACCGCTCGCCGAACGCGCCGTGGACGAACTCTCCGGCGGCCAGCGCCAGCGCGTGTGGATCGCCATGGCGCTCGCCCAGCAGACCGATCTGCTGCTGCTCGACGAGCCGACCACCTTCCTCGACGCCAGCCACCAGATCGAGGTCCTCGACCTCCTCACCGACCTCAACCGCTCGCGCGGCACCACCATCGTCATGGTCCTGCACGACCTCAACCTCGCCGCCCGGTACGCCGACCACCTGATCGCCCTGGCCGACGGCGGCCTCCACGCCTCCGGCACCCCGGCCGAGGTGCTGACGGAGGAGACGGTCCGGGCGGTGTTCGACCTCAACAGCCGCATCATCGAGGACCCCGTCTCGGGGCGGCCCCTGATGCTCCCGATCGGCCGCCACCACGTGCTCGACGGGCCGGACCGGGGCGCGGTACCGGTCCCTCAGGGATCGAGCAGCGCCGAGCCGTACCAGTCCGAGGCGTCGGCCACCCCCGGCAGCGCGAGAAAGTAGCCGCCGCCCGTCGTGGTGCTGAAGTCCGCGAACCGCCCGCCCTCCAGCCGCTTCCGCACCGTCGCGAACTGCCGGGCGACGTCCGGCTGGGAGCAGCAGAAGACCAGCCCCACGTCGAGCGTCCCGTCGGGCGCGAGGCCTTGGCCGACGTTGTAGCTCCGGCGCAGCAGGACCGAGTCCTCGCTCCCGGGGTACGCGGGTCGGCGCGGCGGACATGGGAGTCCAGCGGGGTCACCCGGCCCTGCGGGTCGCGCCCGTAGTCGAGCGGGTCGCTCTCCTTCTTCCCGTCGAGCGGCGCGCCGGTCGACTTGCGCCGGCCGTAGATCCGCTCCTGCTCGCCCGGCGGAACCCGGTCCCACGCCTCGGCCCGCAACCGGGTGGTGCGCAGGACCTGGTAGCTCCCGCCCCGCGCCCAGCCGGAAGGTGCCGATCAGCCCCGCGCCTCCCACGACAACCCGCGGCACCGCGTACGAAGCTACGTCGACCGAGAGCACGTCCCAGCGTGGGTCACTCTCCGTCATAACCGTTCCCTTTCCCCGCTTCGGACGGTCTGCACCGCCTCTCTCACCTCTACCGCGCGGAGCAGCAGCTCAGCGCCGCTTCCTCCGCGCGAGATGGACCGCCTGGACCGGGAGGCCGAGCGCCGGGGCGTGCGCCCCTCTGATCGGCTGACTACGAACAGTGATTGACATGTTTCGCCGGACGACGGGGGACACACGGGAGGTCTGTTCCCGGGCCCGGCTCCGGGATGCCCTGAACACCCCGAACCGGCCATGGGGAGAACCTCGGTGGAGAACACCTCGGTGCAGAACAAGGAATCCGTACGGAGCTGTCCGTTCGACTACGCGCAGCGGTTGGAGTTCGACCCCCAGCTCAGGCGATTGCTGACCGAGGAGCCGGTGTCCCGCATCCGGATGGCGTACGGAGAGGGCGAGGCCTGGCTGGTCACGCGCTACGACGACGTCCGGACGGTCACCAGCGACCGGCGGTTCAGCCGCAGCGCCGTCCTCGGCCGTGACTTCCCCCGGATGACCCCGGAGCCGATCGTCCAGGCCGAGTCCATCAATCTCATGGACCCGCCCGCCAGCAGCCGGCTCCGCAGCCTGGTCGCCAAGAGCTTCACCCCGCGCCGCGTCGAGCAGATGCGCGGCGGCACCCAGCGCGTCGTCGACCGGCTGCTCGACGAGATGGCGGACGAGGGCTCACCGGCCGACTTCGTCGCCCGGGTCTCCTCGCCGCTGCCGCTCATCACCATCTGCGAGGCGCTCGACATCCCCGAGGCCGACCGCCCCTGGCTCCGCGCCCACGCCATGACCATGATGAACGTCGGGGCCGCCGGCAAGCAGGACGCCGTACGCGCCAAAGCGGAACTGCGCGGCTACTTCCAGGAGCTGACCGCCGACCGCCGCCGCTCCCCGGGCGACGACCTCATCAGCACCCTGGCCACCGCACGGGACGGCGCGGAACTCCTGGACGACGACGAGCTGGCCGTCATGGCGATGGTCCTGCTCATCACCGGCCAGGACACCACCACCTACCAGCTCGGCAACATCGCCTACACCCTGCTCACCCGCCCGGAACTCCTTTACTCCCTCCAGGCCGAACCGGCGCGGCTGCCCCGCACCCTGGAGGAGCTGCTGCGCCACATCCCCTTCCGCAAGGGCGTCGGCATCCCGCGCATCGCCCTTCAGGACGTGGAGCTCGGCGGTGTCCTCATCAAGGCCGGCGACGTGGTGCACGTGTCCTATCTGACGGCCAACCGGGACGCCGCCAAGTTCGACCGCCCCGACGAGCTGGACCCCGGCCGGCCGTCCATCCCGCACATGACGTTCGGCTGGGGCGCCCACCACTGCCTGGGCGCGCCGCTCGCCACCATGGAGCTGGAAGTCGCCTTCTCCACGCTGCTGACCCGCTTCCCGGCCCTGCGTCTGGACGTGCCGCCCGAGGACATCGAGTGGAACACGACGTCCATCTGGCGTTACCCGCTCGCCCTGCCCGTCACGTGGTGACGAGAGCCTCCGCTCCGAGATACGAGGAGAACCCATGGCGACCCTGTGCAGACCCGCCATCGCTGTGCCCGAGTACGTCATCACGATGCAGCAGACCCTGGACCTGGCACGGGAGACCCACGCCGGGCACCCGCAGCGCGACCTCGTCCTGCGGCTCATCCAGAACACCGGCGTCCAGACCCGACACCTCGTGCAGCCCATCGAGGAGACCCTGAAGCACCCCGGATTCGAGCTCCGCAACCGGGTGTACGAGGCCGAGGCCAAGAGGCGGGTGCCCGACGTCGTCCGGCAGGCCCTCGCCCACGCCGAGACCGACCCGGCCGAGATCGACCTGATCGTCTACGTCTCCTGCACGGGTTTCATGATGCCCTCGCTGACCGCGTGGCTCATCAACACCATGGGCTTCAGGCCCGAAACCCGCCAACTGCCCATCGCCCAGCTCGGCTGCGCGGCGGGCGGCGCGGCCATCAACCGCGCGCACGACTTCTGTCTGGCCTACCCCGAGGCCAATGTCCTCATCGTCTCCTGCGAGTTCTGCTCGCTCTGCTACCAGCCCACCGACATCGGGGTCGGCTCGCTGCTCTCCAACGGGCTGTTCGGGGACGCCCTCTCCGCCGCCGTCGTCCGGGGACAGGGCGGCACCGGGATGCGGCTGGAGCGCAACGGGTCGCACCTGGTGCCCGGCACCGAGGACTGGATCTCCTACGCGGTCCGCGACACCGGCTTCCACTTCCTGCTGGACAAGCGGGTTCCCGGCACCATGGAGATGCTCGCACCGGTCCTGAAGGACCTGGTCGACCTGCACGGCTGGTCCGTCCCCGACATGGACTTCTTCATCGTCCACGCGGGCGGGCCGCGC
Organism: Streptomyces sp. NPDC058375; assembly: GCF_042723425.1. Classification (NCBI taxonomy): domain Bacteria; kingdom Bacillati; phylum Actinomycetota; class Actinomycetes; order Kitasatosporales; family Streptomycetaceae; genus Streptomyces; species Streptomyces sp. NPDC058375. The sequence continues at coordinate 9,010 of NZ_JBHXJG010000249.1, forward strand.
ATCCTGGACGATCTCTGCCACTTCCTGAAGCTGCCGCCGGAGATGTTCCGCTACAGCAGGGCCACCCTCACCGAACGCGGCAACATCGCCAGCTCCGTCGTCTTCGACGCGCTTGCCAGGCTCTTCGACGACGGGGGAGCCGCCGAGTCCGCCCAGGGCCTCATCGCCGGCTTCGGGCCCGGCATCACCGCCGAGACGGCCGTGGGCAGCTGGACCAACGACGACCTCCGCCCGTCCGTCGAGCGCGACCTCGACGCGCTGGAGTCGACCGCCGGCGTTGCGCTGTCCGGCTGAACCGGCTAAGGCGACCGACGGACGGGGACGAAGGAACGGGTGTTCGCGCTTCGCGGATGCAGTCGCTCCGCGAACGGATCCACCCCGAGGAGAATGCATGCGCCTGCCCGCCCGATGGGCCACGGCCGCCCTGCTGCTGGTCGCCCCGGTGATCGCCGCCCCCGCCCCGGCCTCGGCCGACAGCAAACCGGAAGGGGTCGCGGTGGAGCAGTCCACGCGGGCCGTACCCGGGCAGTACATCGTCACCCTGGAGCCCGAACTCTCGCCGGACACCGTCCTGCGGGAGCTCGGGCTCGACCCGTTGTTCCGGTACGGAAACGTCCTGCACGGCTTCGCCGCCACGCTCACCGCCGCCGAGCTCGAAGCGGTACGGACCGTTCCCGGCGTCCTCGCCGTCGAGGAGAACGCCGAGGTCACCGTGGACGCGCCCAGGGCGGGAAGCCTCTTCCGCGCCCCCGCGGCGGGCTGGGGCACCGACCGCATCGACCAGCGCACCCTGCCGCTGGACGACACCTTCACCACCACGGCCACCGGCGAGGGCGTGAAGGTGTACGTCGTCGACACCGGGATCGACGCCGCGCACAGCGAGTTCGGCGGCCGGGTCACGAACGGGTACGACGCCGTCGGGGACGGCCGCGACGGCATGGACTGCAACGGGCACGGCACCCACGTCGCGGGCACCGCGGGCGGTGCGACCTCCGGCGTGGCGAAGGACGCCTCGCTGGTCAACGTCCGCGTCCTGAACTGCGAGGGCCGGGGCACCTGGGCCGGCATCCTCGCCGGGTTCGACTGGGTCGCCAAGGACGCCGCGCGCACCACGACCCCCGCCGTGCTCAACGCCTCCCTCGGCGGCGCCCGTTCCAGCGCGGTCGACGCGGCGGTCGAGTCCGTCGCCGACGCGGGCGTGCTGCCCGTAGTGGCCGCCGGGAACGACGACCGGGACGCCTGTGACGTCTCCCCGGCCGCCGCGGACGGCGTGGTCACGGTCGGCGCGAGCGACCGGCAGGACCGGGAGACCTCCTTCAGCAACTGGGGCTCCTGCCTCGCGCTGTACGCCCCCGGCGCCGACATCGTCTCCGCCCGGCTCGGCGGCGGCACCGTCTCGCTGAACGGCACCTCCATGGCCAGCCCGCACGTCGCGGGCGTCGCCGCGCTCTACAAGCAGGAGAACCCCTCGGCCTCGCCCGCCGCCGTCGCGCGGTGGCTCAACGACACGGCCACCCCGGACGTGCTCTCCGGCCTCGGCCAGGGCTCGCCCGACCGGCTGCTGTACACCGGCGGCCTCTGACGCTCCGTCCGACGGCCTGTCCGGC
>NZ_JBHXJG010000250.1:0-10574 GCF_042723425.1 Streptomyces sp. NPDC058375
CCGGGCGGAGGAGCCCGGTGGGGCCGCGGCGTTTCCGTGGGCCGGGGGAGGGCCGTGCGGAACTCGGGTCCACCTCCTGATGCCCGGTGGACGCCAGATTCACACCCCGAGCGGGGCCGTGGGTTCCGTTCCCGCCCTGGCACAGACCGACGCGGCCGTCGCGGCCGCGTACTCCAGCATCTCCTTCGTCCGCCCGCCGGACAGCTCGGTCCGCCACCCGGCCTCCGCCCCGAGCCAGGTCAGCATCCCCGCCATGAACGCGTCTCCCGCGCCGATCGTGTTCACCACCCGCACCGCCAGGGCGGGGACCGAGACCGCCGGGGCGTCCTGGACGTACGCGGTGGCGCCCCGCGAACCCCGGGTCATCACCACCAGCCGCCCCTGTCCGGCGAGCTTCCGGCAGCTCGCCTCCGGCTCCGCGTCCGGCCACAGCCGCACCAGATCCTCGTCGCTCGCCTTCACGACCTGCGCGAGCGCGCACAGCTCGCGCAGCCGCTCCAGGCTCCGTACGGGATCCAGGGTGCGGTCCTCGCGCACATTGGGATCCACCGCGAGCAGCCCGCCGTGGGCCGCCGCCCGCGCGGTGGCGGCCACGACATCCGCCGCCGGCTCGACGACCGCGGCGAGCCCGCCCACGTACACCGCGCCGAAGCGCGGTACCTCGGCCGTGCGGTCGGGCAGCTCGAAGGTCGCCGTGTCCCCGAGGTGGAAGCGGTACGTGTTCCCGTGGTCACCCGGGTCGGCGACCGCGAGCGCCGTGGGCAGCGCCGGCCGGGCGCTCAGCGAGAGATCGACGCCCGCACCGGTCAGCCACGCCTCGATGCTCCCGGCGAAGGCGTCGTCGCCGAGCCCGCCGACGAAGGACGGCCGCCCGCCGAGGCGGGCCAGGCCCACCGCGACGTTCGCGGGCGCGCCGCCCGGCTGGGCCACCCGGGCCCCGGCGTCACCACCGGCCGGCACCAGATCCACCAGCGCCTCGCCGAGCACGAGGACGGAGCCGGACGAGCCGGGCCCCCGGCCGGAGCCGGGGCCCGAGGGCGAGGTGCCCGTCACGGCTCCACCACGATCTTGCGGCCGATCCCCGCCTGAAAGCGCTCGATCGCCTGCGGATACTGCTCCAGCGGCAGCCGGTCGCTGATGAACACCGACGCGTCCAACACCCCGCTCGCGAAGAGCGCGGCGGCCCGCTCGTAACTGTGCAGGACCGCCATCGAACCGGTGATGGTGATCTCCTGGTTGTAGATCCGGTACGGCTCGATCACCGCGGTCGTGGCGTAGTCCGAGACGCCGAACTGGAGGAACGTGCCGCCCTTGGCGACCCTCCCCAGTCCGTCCTGGATCGCGGCGGCGTTGCCCGTGGCGTCGATGACGACGTCCCAGCCGCCCGGACGGTCCAACTCCTCGGCGCGGGCGGCCGCTCCCGTACAGCCCAGGGTCGTCGCGGTCGCCAGCCGCTGGGCGTTGACGTCCAGCATGTCCACCGACGCGGCGCCGGTGCGCTTGGCCAGCTCCAGCATCATCAGCCCCATGGTCCCCGACCCGTAGATCAGCACCTGGGCCCCGAGATTGCCGTTGAGGACGTCGTAGCCGCGTACCGCGCAGGACAGCGGCTCGATCAGCGCCGCGTCCCGGACGTCGATGTGCTCCGGCAGGGTGACGCAGTTGGCGACGGGCGCCACCGCGAACTCGGCCGCACCCCCGGGCACGGTGACGCCGATCGCCGCCCAGTTGTCGCAGAGGTTGCCCCGGCCCGAACGGCAGTAGCGGCACTCGTGACAGTGCAGCGAGGGGTCCACGGCCACCTTGTCGCCGACGGACAGCTCGGTGACGTCCGCACCGAGGCCGACGACCTCCCCGGCGAACTCATGACCCGGCACGATCGGCAGGGTCGGCGCGAACTCGCCCTGGAGGATGTGGAGATCGGTCCCGCACAGCCCGCACGACGCCACCTTGACGACCACGTCACGCGGGCCGGGCGTGGGGTCCGGGACGGTGGTCACGGAGACCTTGCCCGGGGCTTCGACGATGGCTGCCCTCATTTGACTGCTCCCAGCGAGAGGCCCTGGACGAGTTTGTCCTGGGCGGCGTAGCCGGCGACGAGCACCGGCAGGGACACGACCACGGACGCCGCGCACAGCTGGGCGAGGAAAAGACCCTGGCTGGTGACGAAGGTGGTCAGATGGACGGGGGCGGTCCCGGCGACCACGCCGGTCAGCACCCGTGCGAACAACAGCTCGTTCCAGCTGAAGATGAAGCAGATCAGGGCGGTCGCGGCGATCCCGGGACCGGCGACCGGGGCGACGACCCGGCGCAGCACCGTCGGCAGCCGGGCCCCGTCGACCTGCGCCGCCTCGATGATCGAGACGGGCACGTCCGCGAGGAAGGACTGCATCATCCACACCGCGATCGGCAGGTTCATCGAGGTGTAGAGGAGGACCAGCAGCCAGATGTTGTCCAGCAGTCCGGTGTTCTTCGCGAACAGGTACACCGGCAGCAGCCCGGCGACGACGGGCAGCATCTTGGTGGACAGGAAGAAGAACATCACGTCCGTCCACTTGCGCACCCGCCGGATCGACAGCGCGTACGCGGCCGGCAGGGCGAGCAGCAGCACCAGCACGGTCGAGAAGAACGACGCCGCCAGCGAGTTGACCAGCGGCGGCCACGGCGTCGGGCCGCCCCCGCCGCCGAAGAAGTTGCGGTAGCCCTCCAGCGTCAGCGAGGCGGCAAGAGACGGCGGGTTGGTCGCAGCGTCGGCCTCCGCGTGGAAGGACGTCAGCACCATCCACAGGGCGGGCAGACAGAATCCGATGCCGACGACCCAGGCGGCCACGCCCAGAGCGGCCGAACGCCGACGGGCCCTGCGCGTCTGGGCGTTGGCGGATACGGATGCGGAAGTCGCGGTCGAGGCGCTCATGCGCGGCTCGCCTCCTCACGGAAGAGGGACGAGACCACCCGGAGCGCGAAGGTGGCGATGATGATCGTGCCGATCACCACGACCACGCCAGCCGCCGACGCCAGCCCGTACTCATGGGCCCGGTAGAAGGTCTCGTAGACGGTGTACGGGAGGTTGGCGGTGCCCAGACCGCCGGAGGTGATCGTGAACACCGCGTCGAAGTTCTGCACGATGTACACCGACCCGAGCAGGATGCCGAGTTCGAGGTAGCGGCGCAGATGCGGCAGGGTCAGATAGCGGAATATCTGCCAGGGCCCGGCCCCGTCCAGCCGTGCGGCCTCCATGATCTCGGCGGGCCGGCTCTGCAGTCCGGCCAGCAGGATCAGCATCATGAACGGCGTCCACTGCCACACGAGCGACGCCTCGATGGCGATCAGCGGCATCTCGGACGTCCACTCCGGCTGGGCGATCGACTCGATGCCGAACAGCTCGCCGAACCAGGTGAGCGCCCCGTTGAACAGCCCGTACTCGGGGTTGTAGAGCGCGTGCTTCCACAGCAGCGCGGCGGAGACCGGCACCAGCAGGAACGGGGTGATCAGCAGGGTGCGCACGAACCCCCGGCCGAAGAAGGTGCGGTCCAGCAGCAGCGCGAAGACGAGCCCCAGCACGACGCTGACGATCACGACGGACGCGGTCAGGACGACGGTCGTCACGACCGATTCGCGCAACGCCTCGTCGGTGAAGACGGACGCGTAGTTGGACAGGCCGGTGAAGTGGCGCTTCTCCGGCTTGAGGGAGTTCCAGTCGAAGAGCGAGATCACCAGCGTTGCCACGAAGGGCAGTTGGGTGACGGTGATGAGGAAGATCAGCGCCGGCAGGAGGGGTGCGCGGGTCGCCCAGGCGCGCCGTCGGCCGCTGCTGCCCGGCTTCTTCGCCGGGGCCGGCGGTGACGTGGTCTCTCTGGTTGCGGTGACGGTCATCGGTACTCCTCCGCGACCTTCTCGGCCAGCTTCTGGGAGGCGGCGAGCGCGGCGTCCACCGACTGGCGGCCCGCGATGGCGGCGCTGATCTCCTGCGCCACCCGGGTGCCCAGATCGGTGAACTCCGGTACGCCGACGAACTGGATGCCCGCCGTCGGGCGGGGCTGGGTGCCCGGGTTCTTCGGGTCGGCCTCGGAGATCGCCCGCTCGGTGACATCGGCGAAGGCGCCCGCCTCCGCCCGGTAGTCGGGGTTGGCGTAGGTCGAAGCCCGTTTGCCCGCCGGGACGTTGGACCAGCCGCTGGTGGCGCCGACGAGCTCCTCGTACTCCTTGCCGGAGGCCCAGGACACGAACTTCCAGGCGTCGTCGGACTTCTTGGACGCCTTCTGCAGACCCCAGGCCCAGGTGTAGAGCCAGCCCGAGCTGTCGGTCCGCTCCACGGGGGCGGGGACGTAACCGATCTTCCCCTTCACCGGGGAGCCCTTCGCCTCCAGGGAACCGGCGCCCGCCGTGGCGTCGTACCACATGGCGGTCTTGCCCTGCGTCATGTTGTTCAGGCACTCGGCGTACCCGGACTGCGGCGCGCCGAGCTCCCCGTGCTTGCGCACGAGATCGACGTAGAACGTGGTCGCCTTCTTGAACTCCGGTGCGGTCAGGCGCGGTTGCCAGTCCTCGGTGAACCAGGTGCCCCCCATCGTGTTGACGACCGTGGTCAGCGGGGCGATGACCTCGCCCCAGCCCGGCAGCCCGCGCAGGCAGATGCCCTTCATCCCGCGCTCCGCACCGTCCGTCTGCTCGGCGAGCTTGGCGACCTGCTCCCAGGTCGGCTTCTCGGGCATGGTGAGGCCCTGCTTCTCGAAGACGTCCTTGCGGTACATCAGGAAGGACGACTCCCCGTAGAAGGGCTGGGCGTAGAGCTTGCCGTCCTCGGCGGTCAGCGACTCCCGCAGCGGTTCGAGGATGTCCTCCTGGTCGAAGGCGGTGTCGGCCTTCGCGTAGTCGTCGAGTGGGTGCAGCCAGCCGTTCTTCGCGAAGAACGGCAGCTCGAAGTTGCTGATGGTGGCGACGTCGTACTGACCGGCCTGGTTGGAGAAGTCCTGGCTGATCTTGTCGCGTACGTCGTTCTCCGGCAGCACCGTGAAGTGGACCTTGATGCCGGTCTCCTTCGTGAAGTGCTTCGCGGTCAGCTTCTGCAGTTCGACCATCTGCGGGTTGTTCACCATCAGCACGTTCAGCGCGTCGCCGCCCCCGAAGGAGGTCCCGCCCGCTCCGGCGCAGCCGGTGGCGAGCAGGGCCAGTGCGGCGGTCGCGGCGCAGGTCCGGCCCCGCAGACGTGGTCGGCGGCGGCGTCCTGGATGCGGCATGGGGGCTCCTGATCAGTCGTAGCGGCTCGGTGATCGGGTGGGTGCGGGCATGGCGGGCCACGCCCCGGCGGGTGGGGGAGTGGAGCGGTGGTACGCGCGCCCTGCGGGCGGGGGGCACGGACGATGGGGACGGTCAGACGCGGATGACCTGGGGGCCGAGCAGGGAGTAGCGCTGTGCCTCGGCCGAGGGGAGTCCGGCGTCGGTGACGATCGCCTCGAAGTCACCGACCCCGGCGAACCGGCAGAAGCTCACCGCACCGAACTTGCTGTGGATCCCGGCGAAGATCCTGCGCCGGGAGCTGCGCAGCGCCTGGGCCTTGACCTCGGCGACGGCGGGATCCGGGGTGGTGAGGCCGTACTCGCGGGAGATGCCGTTGGCCCCGAGGTACGCGAGGTCGATGACGAAGTCCGCGAGCATCCGGGAGGCCCAGTGGTCGACGGTGGCCATCGTCGAGCCGCGTACCCGGCCGCCCAGCAGCAGCACCGAGGTCTTCTCGACCGCGGCGAGGGAGGTGGCGACGGCCAGGGACGCGGTGACCACGGTCAGCGGCCGGTCCTGGGGAAGCGCCTCGGCGACGAGCTGCGGGGTGAAGCCCTCGTCGACGAAGACCGTCTCGGCGTCACCGAGGAGATCGGCCGCGGCTGCCGCGATGCGCGACTTCTGCGGAACGTTTCGGGTGGTGCGGACGGCGAGCGTCGTCTCGAACCCGGCCGACTCCACCGGGTAGGCGCCGCCGTGGGTCCGGCGGACGAGCCCGTGCTCCTCCAGGACATGCAGATCGCGGCGGACGGTCTCCTTGGCCACCTTGAACAGATCCGCGAGGGCGTTCACCCCGACCGATCCCTCCCGCCGGGCCGTGTCCAGAATTCCCCGACGGCGTTCCTCGGTGTCCACGGCGCACTTCCCTGGTCGCTGCTGCGCCCGTTTCGGGCGGAGCCCGCTTGTCCGTTCGGGCTCATGTGTCGTTTGTACAAGCAGTCCAGGGGCCACGACCAGCCGCTTCACCGAATCCCCTCGGCCCGTTCGTGCCCGCTTTCCGGAGATGATGGCGCTGGTCAGGCCCGGACGGCCGCCGTGCCAGCCGTCCGGGCCGCCCGCTTTCCCGTGTCCAGTGCCCGAATGGTGCCCGAAGTGCGGAACCTCCGGCGTCCGCAGGGCCCAAGAACGAGGGCACGCGACGACCGGGGCGGCGCGGCCCGGGGCCGGACCACTCGGGTCACCCGGGCGGCTCGGCTCCCTCGGGCCGTGTCAGGAGAGAACGGGCCTGCCCTCGCCCTCGCCGCGGTGGCGGGTCACCGCGCCCCTCCGGGGCGCCTCCGGATAGAACCGCCCGGCCCAGCGCCGGAACGGGCCGATCGGTCCGTCGCCGGAAGCCAGCCGGGGCGGCTGCTGGTACTGCTTGTGGTGCCAGATCGGGAAGTCGGCGGCGGTGAACTCGCAACTGGACCGGAAGATCGGGCGGTCCAGGAGCCGGGCCGTGGTTCGGCTGACGATCCGGGCGAGCCCGGGCGGCAGCCGCCCCGGCTCGTCGAAGGCGATGCGGTTGAGCTGCCGGAACTGCATCCGGTTGGGCCCGATGGCCGTCGGCATCACCATCGTGCACATCCGCAGCCCGAAGCGGGGCGTGTGGACGTCGGCGTGCAGGCAGCCGAGCCCATAGCCGTCCACCTTCACGTCGACGGTGAAGTCGCCCACGAGCGGCGCCGACTCGTGGGCCCGCATGGCGACATGGAACGTCGCGTCGTCGTACGTCACAGGACCGTCGATCTCGGCCTTCGCCCAGCCGTGCAGGGTGGCGAAGTGCCCGAGATCGACCGAATTCTCGATGACTTCCTGGACGTTGCCGGCCAGCTCCCAGGCGGCCGTGCGCGCGGGCCTCTGCCCGATCTGGTGCCACTGCGGTACGGACCAGTCCGGATCCCGTCCGTCGTGGTGCCGCCAGACGAAGACGCCTCCGTTCACCTCCTGGACGGGCAGCTGCGCCAGCGGGGACCGCGGGGGAGGCGTGCCGTACCCCGTGCGGACACAGGTGCCGTCGGGGGCGAACGCGAAGAAGTGGAAGGGGCACGTGAGATCCTCCCCCTCGACCTTGGCCAGGCCGAGATGGGCCCCCAGGTGCGGGCAGTACGGCCGGACGGCGCGGAGCACTCCCGTGCCGGTGCGGTACAGGACGACGTCGCGCCCCGCGAGCGGTCGCGTCAGCACGGTGCCCGGCCGCAGCTCGTGCGAGAAGGCCAGGGCGGACCAGCCGCTCGGATAGGGCAGTGCGGGCGCTCCTGCCGCATCGGCCGGCGTCGGACCCTCGCTGATCGTGTGCCCGTACTCACGTGCCACTCCCACGACTCCCCCTCCACGGTCGGTCGCACGGAGGCTGCCCAGAACCGCCCCGGGGGCCTCCTGGCACGCCGCACATCACCCGAACGGCACGGTGCGTGCGGCGTGTTGACGGGAGGGGGGCGGGGCGCGGGGCGCCACCCGGAGCGCGCCCGCTTCCCGTCAGAGTTCGGAGCCGAATGCCTCGGCCAGCCGACGCCATTCGGCGCGCGGCAGGCCGGCGCCGCCCTCGTCGGCGGTGAGGACCTGCAACGCGACATGGTCCGCGCCCGCGTCGAGGTACTGCCGCGTCCGGCGCGTCACCTGCTCCACGTCGCCCAGCGCGAAGAGGGCGTCGAGGAGACGGACGCTCCCGCCGCCCTCGAAGTCGCCTTCCGTGAACCCGAGGCGCAGCAGATTGTCGGTGTAGTTCGGCAGCCGCAGATACATCTCCAGCATCGCCCGCGCGGTGGTGCGGGCCCGGTCGAGGTCGGTGTCCAGCACCACGCTCAGCTCCGGGGCGAGCAGCGCGTCGGGGCCGAGCGCCGCACGTGCCTCCGCGGTGTGCTCGGTGGTGACGAGGTAGGGGTGCGCCCCCAGGGACCGGCCGGCTGCGAGCTTCAGCATCTTCGGCCCGAGAGCCGCCAGGACCCGATGCCCGGCGCCCACGGACGGCTCGGCGGCGTCGAGCGCGTCGAGGTAGGCCACCATCGCGCTGTAGGGCTTCGCGTACTGCGGCACCATCGGTCCGTGGCTGACGCCCAGGCCGAGGACGAAGCGGCGCGCGTCCGGACCGATCGCCGAGACCGCGGCAGCCACCTCCTCCGCCGTGTGGTTCCAGATGCTCAGGATGCCGGTGGCCACGGTGGCCGAACGGGTGGCGGCCACGACGGCGGCGGCGTCCCGGGGCGTGGGACTGCCACCGATCCAGACGGTGCCGTACCCCAGTTCGTCGAGCTCGGCGAGCGCTTCCGCGATCGCCTTCCCGCCCGCGTCGTCCACGCGCGACGCGTGCAGGGCGCTGCTCCAGATCCCCACGCGTCCGAAGATCCTGCCCGTTCCCGAAATCTCAGAAGTCATGGTGTGATCAACAACGGCCCGGCCCGACTATTCCCGGGCGGACGGTGATTCACCCGTCCGGATGTGCGGGGCCTTTGGGCGCGGCGCGTCCAGCGCTGCGTCAGTCCTCGGGGACGTCCTTCATGAACACGACCCCGTCGATACGGGCCAGCTGCGCGGGGTCGAGCGGCGCGTAGCCGAAGTACGGGGACGTGCGCCGCACGGGTTTCGTCGCGGCGAGGGCGGCGGCCAGCTCGGAGGCGTCCACCACGCAGGGCCCGGTCGGGAGCGCGTACAGGGCTCCTTCGAGGGTGTCCGGCGACGGGATGTCGACCCCTTGGTGCCGCAGCGTGCCGAACGCGGTGGCCAGGAAGCCGTACGCTTCGCCCAGGCGGGTGTTCACGATCGAGCCCGCGCTCCACCACTCCAGCCGCCGGCCGCCCATCCGCATCGAGCTGATGTCCCGCTGGAGATGGCTGTTGTGGGCATGGACCAGAACCGGCGCCCGCTCCGCGAGCGCGAGGAGACGGTCGGCCATCATCTGATCCCGCAGGCCCGTCAGCCGTGCCAGCCGGCTCGGCGAGGCGTCGGCCATCCAGTGGTGGTACCGCAGCAGCCCCGAGGCGGCCCGTGCGTGGAGCAGCGCCCGGTCGACGGCGTCCCGCGAGGTCACCGCGCTCAGGTGCGGCGTCCAGGCGTGGAGCAGCGCCCCCAGGTCGTCCGCGAGCAGCCGCAGCTCCCCGGCCTCGGCCGACCGCCCGAAGGACGCGGACGGGTCCAGCATCGCCGCGGGGTCGGTCCACCGGTCGTCGGGGCCGAGCAGGCGATCGAGCGTCTCGGCGGTGCAGGGGAGCAGGCCCGGGTCCACGTGGTCCGCGAGACAGCGGTGCAGTGCGGTGAGGGTCTCGCGGGGGCTCGCGGCGTACGCCATCTCCAGCGGGCCGTCGAAGCCGGCGAACCGGACCCGGTCGGACGCGGGCCGGCCGACGTTGAACGCGCGCATCCAGCGCACCAGTTCACGACTGGCCGGGGACGCGCCGAGGCCGTGGCTGAACCCCCGCTCCAGTACGTCGGCGAGGTGGCCCGCGCCCGTCGTCACGTAGTCGTCCACCAGCAGGGCCGCCACACAGTCGCTCTCGACGGCGACGGTCCGGTAACCCTGTTCCTCGACGAGCTGCCGGAAGAGGGCGTTGCGCAGGCGGAGGGGTGCGTCCACCCCGTGGGTGGGTTCGCCCAGGGTCAGTACCCGGGGCGGGGAGGCGAACAGCCTCATGACGGAGGCCGCCTCGACGGCATGTGCGATGTCCTTGATGTCGTTGGGCATGGCTTCAACCGTATCGTTGAACCCTCGGTTGAAGCTTTCCCGCGATAGCCTCGGGCCCATGAGGCAAAACCCTCAAACGACAGGACGGCTGCGGCCCGTCGACCTGGCCCGTCGGCACGGCTTGTCGACCCAGGCGGTGAGGAACTACGAAGCGGCGGGGATCCTCCCGGCCGCCGGACGCACCCCCCACGGCTACCGCACCTACACACCACTGCACGCACACGCCCTGGAGGCGTTCCTCGCGCTCGTCCCCGGCCACGGGCACGGGACGGCGACGTCGATCATGCGGGCGGTGAACCACGACGAGCCGGAGGAGGCGTTCCGCCTCGTCGACGAGAGCCACGCCCAGCTCCTGGAGGACCGGCGGACCCTGCACGCCGTCGAGCGGGCCGTCCGCGACCTGGGGCCCGGCGTGGTGCCCGCCCCCGACGACGCGTCGAGCCCCGGGGCGATGTTCGTCGGGCCGCTGGCGGGGAAGCTGGGGATCCGACCCGCCACGCTGCGGAAATGGGAACGCGCCGGGCTCGTGACGCCGCGCCGCGACCCGCGGACCGGATACCGGGTGTACGAGGCGACCGACGTACGGGACGCCGCACTGGCCCACCAGCTCAGGCGGGGCGGCTACCGGCTGGAACAGATC
>NZ_JBHXJG010000251.1:0-10481 GCF_042723425.1 Streptomyces sp. NPDC058375
CCGCCACCCGGCGCGGCACCGGCCCTGCGGCGGCGAAGGCGGCGAAGGCCGCGCCGCCGGGGGCCGGGCGGGCGACGAGCGCCGCCTTGCCGACCGCGCGGGCGGTCAGCCGGCGGTCGCCGGTGACCCGGGCCGCCTCCTCGTCCGCCCACCGCTCCGTGCTGTAGACCAGGGCCCCGAGCAGCGGCCACAGCAGGGGGTTGACGCAGCCGGCCAGCCGGGTCGCGAGCAGCAGCCGGTGGTGGCGTCCCGCCAGGTGGGCCCGCTCGTGGGCGAACAGCGCCCGGTGCTCGGCCGGTTCGAGGGAGGCGAGCATGGTTGTGGAGACCATCACCCGCCCCGGGGAGCCGGGGAGCGCGTAGGCGTAGGGGACGTCGTCGGGCAGCACGGCGACGTCGCCGCCCGGCAGGCCGGCGAGCGCCCGGCGCGCCCGCGCCCGGAAGCGGTAGTGGCGGTGGACGGTGAATCCGCAGGCCGCCGTCACGACGACGAGCGCCAGGATGGACGCCTTGCCCGCGAACGCGTCGTGCGGCACGGCCTCGCGGACCTCGTCGTCGGACCAGCCGTCGGGCAGCGGGTTGCCGGGCAGCTGGGCCGTGCCCACCACCACGAGCAGTCCGAGGCACACCAGACTGCACGAGGCGAGGATCACGGCGGCGGCGGTCAGCAGCCGGGCGGCCCTGCGGGGGTGCAGGTGCTGTTCGGCCAGGCGCGCGATCGGCAACGCGGTCAGGGGCAGCACGAGGGGCAGGTAGACGAAGACGCCCATGGTCAGCGCTCCGGCCGGTCCGAGGGAGCTCCGGTGCCGTCGGGTCCGCTCTCGGCGAGCAGGGCCCGCAGCAGGTCCTCGTCGTGGGAGGAGAGGACGGAGACGAAGCTGGAGAGCACCGCGTCACGGTCGCTCTGCTTGTCCAGGAGCCGGCGCATCCGCAGGGCGGCGAGCCCCGCCTCGTTCGCCACGGGCTCCCACAGGACGGGGCGGCCCCGTCCGGTGCGTGTGACGGCCTGCTTGGCGTGGAGCCGCGTCAGGATCGTGATGACGGTGCTGTACGAGAGGCCGGCGCCGAGCCGCTCCAGCACCCAGGCGGCGGTCACCGGCTCGCTCGCCCCGCCCAGCACCGACAGCACCTGGGCCTCCAGCTCACCCTGGCCGCGCCTGCGAGCAGGCGTCTCCCGCTCGTCACCGGCTCCTTCGGCGTCCACGGCACGGCCCCTTTCTCCTTCTCGCCGCCCGGCTGGCTCCGTTCGGCCGCCCGGCCGTGGCGCTGCACCCGCCGGGCATCGGGGAATCGTATCCAGTGGCGGAGGGGCCGGCCACCGGCCGGCGCGGGATCGCCCGTGTCCCGGCCGCTCACCTCCTGGCCCCGTAAATCTACAGTGCTGTAGATTTTCCCCACTGCCGTCGGACAAGGGAGAACATCATGGGCGTGAGCCTCGCCAAGGGCGGAAACGTCTCGCTGAGCAAGGAGGCTCCGGGGCTGACCGCGATCCTCGTCGGCCTCGGCTGGGACGTCCGCACCACCACCGGCACCGACTACGACCTGGACGCGAGCGCGCTGCTCTGCGACGAGGCGGGCAAGGTGCTGTCCAACGAGCACTTCATCTTCTACAACAACCTGAAGAGCCCCGACGGTTCGGTCGAGCACACCGGCGACAACCTCACCGGTGAGGGCGAGGGCGACGACGAGATCGTCAAGGTCGACCTGGCCTCGGTGCCGGCGACCGTCGCGAAGATCGTGTTCCCGGTCTCGATCCACGACGCCCAGAGCCGGGGCCAGAGCTTCGGCCAGGTCCGTAACGCGTACATCCGCGTGGTGAACCAGGCGGGCGGCGCGGAGATCGCCCGTTACGACCTGAGCGAGGACGCCTCCACCGAGACGGCGATGGTCTTCGGCGAGCTGTACCGGCACGGCGCCGAGTGGAAGTTCCGTGCGGTCGGGCAGGGTTACGCATCCGGCCTGAGCGGCATCGTCGCCGACTTCGGCGTCAGTCTCTGAGCCACACGGATCCGATCACAGAAGGCGGAACGATGACGATCAACCTCACCAAGGGCCAGCAGGTCAGCCTCACCAAGTCCGGTGGCGGCGAGCTCGGCGTCGTACGGATGGGTCTGGGCTGGAAGTCCGCTCCCCGTAAGGGATTTCTGGCGCGGCTGACCGCCCGCGAGATCGACCTGGACGCCTCGGCGGTGCTCTTCGCGGGCCAGGCCCCGCAGGACGTGGTCTTCTTTCAGCACCTGACCAGCGACGACGGTTCGGTCCAGCACACCGGGGACAACCGGGTCGGCGGGGCGGGCCAGGGTGGCGACGACGAGTCCATCGTCGTCGACCTGCGGCGCGTGCCGGCCCATGTGGACCAGATCGTCTTCACGGTGAACTCGTTCACCGGCCAGACCTTCGAGGAGGTCGAGGCGGCCTTCTGCCGGCTGGTCGACCAGAGCAACGGGCAGGAGCTGGCCCGGTACACCCTGACCGGCGGCGGTCGGCACACCGCCCAGATCATGGCCAAGGTCCAGCGGACCGGCTCGGGCTGGCAGATGACCGCGATCGGCGCACCGGCGGACGGGCGGACCTTCCAGGACCTGATGCCCGCGGTCACCCAGCACCTCTAGGACACCTCACCGGACCACGCGGGGGTGTGCACGCGGCGCGTGCGCACCCCCGCGTGCCGCCGTACGACCACCCATCACACAGGCAGCGACCGAGGGACAGCATGGGCAGACCTTCCCGGCTCGGGGACGAGGACCGGTCCGACTACGCGAGCGCGCTCGACGAGGTGATCGCCACCCCGGAGATCCGACGGCTGCTGGAGCGCTCGGGAGTCCCCGGCGACCGGCTGCGGGTCCGGGGCCTGGCGGCCGTGGCGCGCACGGTTCCGGCCGCCGAGGCGGAGTACCGGAGGTATGCGGCCCTGCGGCTCCGGGCGCGGGGCGGGCGACGGGACGCCGGGGCGTCGCCGCTCTCCGGGCCGGGCGATCAGGAGCGGCCGGGGGCCGGGGTGCTGGCGGTTCTCGGGGTGCTGACGCCGGTGCTCGCCGCGGTGGCCGCGGCGACGTTCCTGGTTCTCGGGTACGGCCTGCGGCTCGCCGAGGCCCTGCCGGCCCTGGCGGGCACCCTCGTCGGCGTCGGCTGG
Source organism: Streptomyces sp. NPDC058375 (assembly GCF_042723425.1). Lineage (NCBI taxonomy): Bacteria > Bacillati > Actinomycetota > Actinomycetes > Kitasatosporales > Streptomycetaceae > Streptomyces > Streptomyces sp. NPDC058375. The sequence continues at coordinate 3,133 of NZ_JBHXJG010000251.1, forward strand.
TCGAGTCTGGTGGTCGCGGCGGTCACGGCCCTGGTCAGTGCGGTCGCCCTCTACCGGACGGCGGCGAAGCAGTCGGTGGCGGACGCGGTGGCCGTACCCGATCCGTCCGCCGCCGGTTCTCCCGCGCTCGCCCAGGCCCGTGAGGCGTGGCTCGCGGCGCTGCGCGACCGGGGGATCCGGCCGTTCCTCCTCCAGGAGCTCGCCGGGGCAGCGCCCGGGGCAGGCCCGGGCGAGGGCGACGGCTCCCGCTTCAGCTCTCCGGCGTGCGCGGGGCCCGAGTTCACCGGTCCGCGGTTCGAGGGCTCCGGCCGGCCCGCTCCCCGGCAGCCCGGACCAGGGCGGCCATGACCCGGGTCTCCTCGGCCATCTCCGGGTGCCACTGCACACCGAACACCAGGCTTCCGTGCCCGGGGAGTTCGACGGCCTCCACCGTCCCGTCCGGGGCGTGGGCGGAGGCCACCAGTCCGGCGCCGAGGCGGTCGACCGCCTGGTGGTGGTAGGCGGGCACCATGGCGGTCTCGGGGACGGCGGCCGCGTACACGGTGCCGGGCACGGGGGTCACCGGGTGGCTGCCGAAGACGCCGAGGCCGCCGGTGTGGTCGTCCAGGTGCTGGATCAGCGTGCCGCCGAGGGCGACGTTCAGCAGTTGCATGCCCCGGCAGATGCCGAGCAGGGGGACCTGCCGGTCGATCGCCGCCCGGATCAACGCCAGTTCCCAGGCGTCGCGTTCGCGGGCCGGGGGCCCGGTACGGGGGTCGGCGACCGCGCCGTACCGGGCCGGCTCGACGTCCGCTCCCCCGGCGATCACCAGCCCGTCCAGGGCGGCGACGGTGTCCCGGGCGGCGTCCTCGGCGTCGTCGGGCGGCAGCAGCACCGCGAGCCCGCCCGCCGCCCGGACGAGGCGCGGATAGCCGGCGGGCAGCAGCACCGCGGGCATCTCCCACGTGCCCCAGCGGGCCGGGTCCTGGTAGGTGCTGATGCCGATGACGGGCCGGGACATGGAACGGACTCCTCGGTGGGTCGGGGTGCGGAACGAGTGGGGTGCGGGTTCAGTCGCGGGCGAGTTCGGCCTCGGCCGCCGCCAGTGCGGCGAACTCCTCCTCCGGGGCCCCCGCGACCAGCCGGTGACGGCTGTAGAAGGCGAAGTAGGCCAGCGCCACCGCGTACACGCCGAGCGCGATGAACGCCGCGTCGCGGTCCACCAGGAAGGTCGCCACCAGGGCCGAGCATGCCAGAGCGAAGGCCACGGACGAGGTGAGCGCGCCGCCGGGGGTGCGGTAGGGGCGCGGCAGCTCGGGTTCGCGGCGGCGCAGCACCAGGTGGGAGAGGGCCATGAGGGCGTAGCTGATGGTGGCGCCGAAGACGGCGACGTTGAGCATCCGGCCGCCGTTGCCGCTCCAGGCGGCGAGCGTGAAGCCGATGACGCCGGGGATCAGCAGGCCGAGGTAGGGGGACTTGCGGCGGTTGGTGAGGGAGAGGAAGCGGGGCAGATAGCCCGCCCGGGAGAGGGCGAACAGCTGGCGGGAGCCGGCGAAGATCAACGAGAAGAAGGAGGCGACGAGTCCGGCGAGGCCCGCGTAGTTCACGAAGCGGCTCAGGGCGGTCGGCTCGCCGTCGCCCTGGAGGGCCACCACGAGCGGGTTCCCGGCCTCCTTGATGGCGTTGGCGCCCTGGGCGCCGGTGGCGGAGACGAAGGTGATGAGGGCCAGGAAGACCAGCACGGCCAGCGAGATGGCCAGGGCCTTGGGCATCGAGCGGACCGGGTCCTTGGCCTCCTCGGCGGCTAGCGGCACGCCCTCCACCCCGAGGAAGAACCACATGCCGAAGGGGAAGGCGGCCCAGATCCCGAGGAGTCCGTACGGCAGCCAGGAGGAGGAGCCGAAGGCGGAGGCGTCGGCCGGGATGTCGTTGAGGTGGCCCGCGTCGAACTCGGTGAACGCGCCGACGGCGAAGATCAGCAGCGCGGCCACCGCGATCGCGGTCACCACCAGGCTGAAGCGGAGGGCCTCGCCGACGCCCCAGAGGTGGATGCCGATGAAGATCACGAAGCAGGCGAGGTAGACGGGCCAGCCGGAGGTGAGGCCGAACAGGCCGAGCGATTCGACGTAGTCGCCGATGAAGAGGGAGATGGCGGCGGGGGCGAGGATGTACTCGATGAGGATGGCCGTCCCCGTCAGGAAACCGCCCCAGGTGCCGAGTGCCCGCCGGGCGAACCCGTAACCGCCGCCCGCCGTGGGGAGGATGGCGGAGAGTTCGGCCAGCGCGAAGACCAGACACGCGTACATGACGCCCATCAGGACCATGGCCACGGCGAGCCCGCCGAAGCCGCCCTTGGACAGCCCGATGTTCCAGCCGGAGAAGTCGCCGGACACGACGTAGGCGACGCCGAGGCCGGTCAGCAGGAGCCAGCCGGCGCTGCCCCGGCGCAGGGTCCTGCGGTGGAGGTACGCGTCCGTGCCGGATCCCCCCGGGCTCGCGTCACCGGGTGGTCCGGCGGGTGTTTCGGTTCCCTGAGCCATGAGGCGCTCCAGATGTGTGTCGACTTCATCGTTGGAACTGCTTCGATCAAAGGTTCGTCGGCACACCTTTGTGGAACGGCTGGGGGAATGGCAAGGGGCGTGCGTTAAAGAGTGGTTACGGATTCGCCTCGCCGGCCGCCGTCGCCCCGAGCACCATCGCCCCGGGCTCAGGCGAGGAAGCCGCGCAGCAGGGCCGCCGTGCCGCCGCAGTGCTCGCGCATCATCTCGCGCGCCGCGTCCGCGTCCCGGTCGAGCACGGCCTCGACGACGGCCGCGTGCTGCTGCTGGGAGTGCTCCAGATTGCGCACCAGCAGCGGGATGCAGTCGAGCAGTTCGTTGAGGGTGGCCCGGACGGCGGCGTACTGGGCGGCGAGCGTACGGGAGCCCGAGAGTTCGGCGAGGGTGAGGTGGAGCAGGGTGTCCTGGCGGCGGTAGTCCTCCAGCCGAGCGCCCTGCGTGGCGTCCAGCGCGCCGCGCAGCCGCAGCTCGGCGTCGGCCGTGAGCTCCTCGGCGCACAGGCCCGCCGCTCCGGCCTCCAGCACCTCGCGGAAGCGCAGGGTGTCCTCCAGGTCGACGGAGGCGATACGGCGGCGCAGTTCGTCGCTGCCGTCGGGGGCGGCGGTGCGCGGCAGGACGAACGTTCCGCCGTAGCGACCACGGCGGCTCTCGACCATGTCCTGGTCCTGGAGCACCTTGAGGACCTCGCGCAATGTGACCCTGCTGATCCGCAGATGCTGGGACAATTCACGCTCGGACGGCAGGCGTTCACCCGGCGGGACCAGACCCAGGCGCAGGAGCTGGAGGACCTGTTCCAGCGCCTCCTCGAAGCCGTTGCCCGCGCGGACCGGGCGCAGCACGGAGTCCAGCGGGCCGGGCGCGGGGGCGTCCGCACCCCCCTCCGTCTCCCCTGCCCGTGCCGCCGGACGGGTGTCGTCCGCTCTTCCGCTGGTGGCCACTGACGGATCCCCTTCCCAAGCAATGGTTCTCTGTCATACCTTAGACCGACCAGTTATTGGGGGGCGGCGTCGCGGGGCTGGGCACGCACATCTGCCGCGCTGTCGTCGATCACCATGGCTCCGCCATGCCTCAATCCTCCGCCTTGCAGCTGCACGCACCCAGCCCCGCTCCTTCTCCCACCCCCCCCCAATTACCGGTCGGTCTCATGCCTCCCGGTTCACCCAAGGAGGCATCCCGTGGCAGACCGCACACCCCCGCTCGGCGTCGACGAGCTTCGCTCCCGGGTCGCGGACGGGTCGATCGACACCGTGGTGCTGGCCTTCCCCGACATGCAGGGCCGGCTTCAGGGGAAGCGGTTCGCGGCCGGGTTCTTCCTCGACGAGGTGCTGGAGCACGGGACCGAGGGCTGCAACTATCTCCTGGCCGTGGACACCGAGATGCGGACCGTCGACGGTTACGCGATGTCCTCGTGGGAGAACGGCTACGGCGACTTCGGCATGGTCCCCGACCCGGCCACCCTGCGCCCCGTCCCCTGGCACGAGGGGACCGCCCTGCTGATCGCGGATCTCGCCTGGCACGACGGCAGTCCGGTGGTGGCCGCCCCGCGTCAGATCCTGCGCCGCCAGCTCGACCGGCTGGCGGAGCACGGCTGGACGGCCCAGGTCGGCACGGAGCTGGAGTTCATCGTCTTCCGGGACAGTTACGAGGAGGCCTGGGACCGCGACTACCGGGGGCTGACCCCCGCCAACCAGTACAACATCGACTACTCGATCCTCGGCACCGGCCGCATCGAGCCGCTGCTGCGCCGGATCCGCAACGAGATGCAGCAGGCCGGGCTGACCGTCGAGTCCGCCAAGGGCGAGTGCAATCCCGGCCAGCACGAGATCGTCTTCCGCTACGACGAGGCGCTCACCACCTGCGACCAGCACGCCGTCTACAAGACGGGCGCCAAGGAGATCGCGGCCCAGGAGGGCGTCTCGCTGACCTTCATGGCCAAGTACGACCAGAACGAGGGCAACTCCTGCCACATCCACCTCTCGCTCACCGACGCGGACGGCGAGAACGTGATGGCGGGCGACGGCGAGGGCGGCATGTCCGAGGTGATGCGCCACTTCCTGGCCGGCCAGCTCGCCGCCCTGCGCGACTTCTCCCTCCTCTACGCGCCGAACATCAACTCCTACAAACGCTTCCAGCCCGGCTCCTTCGCCCCCACCGCCGTCGCCTGGGGCGTCGACAACCGCACCTGCGCCCTGCGGGTCGTCGGCCACGGGCGTTCGATGCGCTTCGAGAACCGGCTGCCCGGCGGCGACGTCAACCCGCATCTGGCCGTCGCCGGACTGGTCGCCGCCGGACTGTACGGGGTCGAGCACCGGCTGCCGCTGCCCGAGGCCTGTACGGGCAACGCCTACACCGCCGACTACGACCAGGTGCCGACGACCCTGCGCGAGGCGGCCGAGCTGTGGGAGGCCAGCCCGATCGCCAAAGAGGCCTTCGGCGAGGAGGTGGTCGCGCACTACCTCAACATGGCCCGGGTCGAACTGGCCGCGTACGACTCCGCGGTGACCGACTGGGAGCTGCGCCGCTCCTTCGAACGGCTCTGACCACCGGCACACCTCCGCACCACCACCTCCTTCCCTGATCGGGGTCCGTACGTGTCACAACCCACCCTCGACGTCCTGAACCCGGCGACCGCCGAGGTCATCGCCGCCGTCCCCGCCGCCTCCGCCGCCGATGTGGACGCCGCCGTCACCCGTGCGGCGGCCGCCCAGCGCTCCTGGGCCGCCGCCGCGCCCGCCGACCGGGCCCGCCTGCTGCGCCGCTTCGCCGTCACCGTCGACGAACACATCGAGGAACTGGCGCAGTTGGAGGTCCGCGAGGCGGGCCACACCATCGGCAACGCCCGCTGGGAGGCGGGCAACGTCCGTGATCTGCTCGACTACAGCGCGGGCGGCGCCGAACGGCTGCTGGGCCGCCAGATCCCGGTGGCGGGCGGCATCGACTTCACGATCCTGGAGCCGCTGGGCGTCGTCGGGGTCATCGCCCCGTGGAACTTCCCGATGCCGATCGCCGCCTGGGGCCTCGCCCCGGCACTCGCGGCGGGCAACGCCGTCCTCCTCAAGCCCGCCGAGACGACCCCGCTGACCGCTCTGCGGCTGGCCGAACTCGCCCTGGAGGCAGGCCTTCCCGAGGGTCTCTTCCAGGTGCTGCCCGGCGAGGGTCCGGTGGCCGGGAGCGCTCTGGTCGAGCACCCGGGCGTCGCGAAGATCGTGTTCACCGGCTCCACCCGGACCGGCAAGCACATCATGACCCGCTGCGCCGAGCACGTGAAGCGGCTCACCCTGGAGCTGGGCGGCAAGAGCCCCAACATCGTCTTCGCCGACGCCGACGTGGCGGCCGCGGCGGCCGCCGCCCCGATGTCCTTCCTGGACAACGCGGGTCAGGACTGCTGCGCCCGCACCCGGATCCTGGTCGAGCGGTCCGTGTACGACCGCTTCCTCGACCTGCTCGTCCCGGCCGTGTCCGCCGTGGTGGTGGGCGACCCGGCCCACGAGAGGACGCAGATGGGGCCGCTGATCTCGGCCGCCCAGCGGGACCGGGTCCGGGGTCTCGTCGACGGCGGCCGGGAGGCCGACGGCGTACGGGCGATGCTCGGCAAGGCCCCCGAGGGGCCCGGGTTCTGGTATCCGCCGACCGTCCTCGCCGGGATGTCGCCCGACGCTCCGGTGGCCGTCGAGGAGGTCTTCGGGCCGGTGGCGGTGGTGCTGCCGTTCGAGGACGAGGCAGACGCGCTGCGTCTCGCCAACGCCACCGACTACGGGCTCGCCGGCTCGGTCTGGACCCGGGACGTCGGCCGCGCGCTGCGCGTGAGCCAGGGGCTGCGGGCGGGCAATCTCTCGGTCAACTCGCACTCCAGCGTGCGCTATTCGACCCCCTTCGGCGGCTACAAGCAGTCGGGACTGGGCCGCGAACTCGGCCCGGACGCCCTGGCCGCCTTCACCGAAACCAAGAACGTCTTCATCAGCACGGAGGCCTGAGCACCATGACCGACACTTCTTCCGTCTGCCGCCGCCTGGTCGGCCGCACCGCCGTCGTCACCGGGGCCGGCAGCGGCATCGGGCTGGCCACCGTACGGCGGCTGGCCGCCGAGGGCGCGCACGTCGTCTGCGCCGATGTGGACGAGGAGCGCGGCAAGGCCGCGGCCGAGGAGGCCGCCGGGCTCTTCGTCCGTACCGACGTCACCGACGCCGAGCAGGTCGACGCCCTCTTCAAGGCGGCGTTCGACGCCTACGGATCGGTCGACGTCGCGTTCAACAACGCGGGGATCTCGCCGCCCGACGACGACTCCATCCTGGACACCGGTCTGGAGGCCTGGAAGCGGGTGCAGGAGGTCAACCTGACCTCGGTCTACCTCTGCTGCAAGGCGGCCATCCCCTACATGCGCGCGCAGGGCAAGGGCTCCATCATCAACACGGCATCCTTCGTGGCCCGGATGGGCGCGGCCACCTCGCAGATCTCGTACACCGCGTCCAAGGGCGGGGTGCTGGCGATGTCGCGCGAGCTGGGTGTGCAGTTCGCGCGCGACGGGATCCGGGTCAACGCCCTGTGCCCGGGGCCGGTCAACACCCCGCTGCTCCAGGAGCTGTTCGCCAAGGACCCGGAGCGGGCCGCCCGGCGGCTGATCCACATCCCGGTCGGGCGGTTCGCCGAGCCGACGGAGATCGCGGCCGCGGTGGCGTTCCTGGCGAGCGACGACTCCTCGTTCGTGAACGCCACGGACTTCCTGGTCGACGGCGGGATCGCCGGGGCGTACGTCACCCCGGCGAAGTGCCAGTCGCCCGCGACGCCAGCGTCGGCGCCGGAGGGCTCGGCGCC
>NZ_JBHXJG010000252.1:0-10373 GCF_042723425.1 Streptomyces sp. NPDC058375
CGCCCCCACGGGGGCGTGACCGACCGCAGACCGACCGATGAGGGAGCTTCCGTGGCCACCGTTCACCGCACCACCATGACGCCCACCAAGCTGGAGCTGATCACCGGCTGGCTGCCGCAGCAGAAGTGGTACGCGGGCCACACGGGAACGCCGGATCTGACGGGCGCCGGCGGGTTCCGGCTGGACGACCCGGCGGGCGAGGTCGGGATCGAGTTCATGGTCGTGGTGGACACCGCCGCAGAGGAGCCGGTGGCGTACCTGGTGCCGCTGAGCTATCGCGGTGCGGCCCTGGAGGACGCCCCCGAAGAGGCCCTGATCGGCACCTCCGAGCATGGAGTGCTCGGCACCCGGTGGATCTACGACGGCGTCCACGACCCGGTGGTACTGGCGCAGTTGGGCGCCCTGCTGCGCGGCGAGGCGGAACCGCAGCGCCAGAGCGAGAGCGACACCCCCGACCCGACCGTCACCGTCCGGGGCACCGGCCCGGCCGAGGGGTTCGACGTCCGGATCAACCGGGTCCTGCCGTCCACGGAGGCCGAGCAGCAGCCGACGGCACACCTGGTCGCCGGGTGGACCTGGCCGGACGGAACGGCCGCGCGGGGCGTGTTCGCGGCCGTCGCGACGCGGTAGAGGCCGCCCGGGGAGGGGCAGGCGCGGGGGCGGGGCAGGCGTGAGGTCGCGATCGCCCCTCCTCGCCCGTACGGCGGAGGCGGATCATCACGCGGTACGACGTGCCGGGCCGGGCGGTGCGAGAGGTTCGGGTCATGACGACGACGGATCCCGCACCGCCCGAACCTCGCGTGCTGCCACCGGCGCGGCGGCCGGTCCCGTCGCCTCCGCGCTGGGCGGTACGCGCGGCCCACGTCGCGGCCTGGTCGACGGTCCCCTCCGGGGTGTGGCATCCGGGGCGAACAGGGCAACGCATACAAGTGTGATTTCGAGACAGTCGGCGGACTGGGCCCCCTCCACCGGCCCGCTCATCCCCGCCGCACCCGCCCCGCGATCCGGCGGCCCAGGCGGCCGAGGGTGCTCGAACGGTTCCAGGTCCGGAAGGCGTCGGCCCGGCCGCTGCTGCCCGTGCGGCCCACCGTCGCCTCGACCTCCGCGACGTCCTCGGCCGACATGGCGCGGACGGCCGGGCGCAGGACCTCGTCCAGGAGGGCGGCGGCCACCGGGGGCCAGGCCTTGCCCGCGTGCGGGTGGGCCGTCCAGACGGTGAAGCAGTCCGCCGCGTAGGCGGGCTGGGTGCGCAGCCGGGTCCGTACCGTCTCCGTCCGGGCGGTGCGGTCGTACGCGGCGATCAGCTCGGCGTCGTCGCCGTGGACGAAGGCGTACAGCTCCGCCCCCGGGCGGTCCGGGGCCAGCAGCCGTTCGACCAGGGCCGCGTGCGCCCGCTCCCGGAGCGCCGGTTCGACCGGTTCCGCCTGGGCGCACAGGGTGCGGACCGTCTCCGCCCAGTCGGGGTCCGGGGCGCCCGTGCGCAGCTCGCGGACCAGGTCCAGCAGCAGGAGGCCCGCCCGTTCCCGGCCGCCGATCTCCTCGGGGAAGCCGCGCAGGAGGTCGTGGGCGAGGGCGGCCGCCCCGTCGGGGCTCGCGGTGGACGAGGCGATGGAGTGCGTTCCGGCGGAGGGTGTGCCGGTGGGGGACGGCTCCGCGGCGGACGCGCCCAGTGCCGCGTCGACCAGGCGGGCCCACGTGCCCGCCACGCGGTGCGAGTCCGAGGTGGCCGCGTCCAGCAGGAGCCGGGCCTCCTCCACCGTCGGGGCCCGGTCCTCCCACACCAGCCCCACCGCCGTGCGCAGCACCAGCGGCTCGGCGAAGGGGGAGAGGCCGGCCGCTCGCAGCACCCGGTGCCACACCGCCGCCCGGTCACCGCCCAGGGTCGCCATCGCCGCCGGCACCTCGGCGCACATCCGCAGATGCGGCAACGCCTGCGTCCCGGTGAACGGCAGCGCCACCCGCTCCAGGAACCGGGCCACCGCCCCGGGGTCCTGCGGGGCGATCCGGTCCAGCGCGCCGAGCAACGCCGTCCGCACCTCGAACTGCTCGTCCAGCAGCTCCAGCAGAGCCGGGGCGAAGCCCGGGGGGCCCTCGGCCCCCGCCCCGCCCTCATCCGCCGCCGCCTCCGTCGTCGCCGCCGCCGCCTCTGCCAGCAGCGCTGGTGCCAGACGGCCCACGACCCCCGGCAGCGAATCCGTACCGTCCACACCCAACAGCCGTGCCACCCGCAGCAGTTGTACGGTCCGCGCCACCGAACGGGATCCGGTCGTGTCGCTCAGCTCGGTCAGGATCTCCGGGCCGAGCCGCTCCGTGACCGCCGCCCCTTCCGGCCCCACGAACGCTTCTCGGCGCGGCAGTTCCAGCGAACCGTTGCCGCCCCGGACCGCCTCCGTGACCAGCATCGCCGCGAGCGGGGCGGTCACCGGGGCGGGGCAGCGGCCCTCCAGTGCGCCGAACAGCCGCCCGGCCGCGTCGAATTCGGGGCCCGTTCGGTCGTCGATGCCGGGGGAGGTGAGGGCCTCGACCAACTGGCCCGTGCGCTTGGCGTCCAGGGCGTAGGGGCGGTCGGCCGCCCAACCGGCGGCTGCGGCACGCTCGTCCGGCCCGAGCGCGATCCCCGCGCACAGGGCCGTCACCGCCAACGGGCCTGCGGCGAACGGCTCCCCGGGCAGTTCCCGTGCCTCCCGGAACAGCTCCGGCGACCGGCTCCGCCAGATGCGCGCCACCGTCGTCGCCCACACGTCGTCCGTGCCACCGCCCGAGGGGGCCTGCCCCGCGCACGCGTGTACCCGCAGGCCCGCCGCCCGGGCCGCCTCCGCGTCCTCCGGCAGCACCCCCGCCACCCTTACCGCCGAACTCCCCGGCCGCCGGGTGTACGTGGTGAACGTCAGCCGCTCCGCGCTCTCCCTCGGCAGCGTCACCGACGCGAGGCCCAGCCACCGGGCCACGTCCGCGCACTGCCGCTCCACCAGCACCACCGGCCGCCCCTCGGCCGCCTCCGCGTCGCTCGCCCGGCGCAGATCCGCCAGTACGGCCGCGAGCCAGGGGCCGCGCGACACGGCGAAGTCGTCCAGGCCCTCGGAGACCGCCGCCGGGCCCGGCGGCAGCGTCAGCGGGTCCGGTATCGCGCCGCCCGGCGTCACCGCCACCCAGTGCGGCGACCGCCACGCCTCGACCGGCAGCCGGTCGCCCGGCAACGGCACCCCCGGCGGCAGGTGCACCGCGTGCGCGTGGAACCGCACACCCGGCCCCGCGCCGCCACCCGTCTCCCGCACCGGGGCCGACCGCGAGACCAGACGGCTGCCGTCGGAGAGGGCGGCGTACGTGAACGACTGCGGCAGCGAGCGGAGTTCGTCGTCCGAAGGGCGATCGGGGAAGCCTTCGGGAAGCTCGTGGCGCAGCAAGGGCTCGATCTCCGCCAGCAGGGCCCCGGACACCCCGGCACCGACCGCCGTGAACCGGCCCGCCGTTCCCTCGTCCCCCGGCGCGGCGGAGGTGTAGTGCACCTGTGCAAGGCTCATCTGTCGGCCCTCTTCGTCCTGCCGCGCCCGGTCCCCGTGCCCACCCCGTACGGCTGGGTCGGGGGAGAAGTCCGCAGCCGCGGGGGCGACGTTATCAAGGACGGGGACATCATCCCTACGCTGCGTCAGGTGCTGCCCCGAGGACCGCTGCACTACGTTGGCCGCATGAGCGACGTGAGGCTTTCCGCGGGCGTGATCGACTACCACGACACCGGGGGCGAGGGGCCCGTGGTGGTTCTGCTGCACGGTGTGGCCATGGACGGGTCGCTGTGGGACGACGTCGTCACCGGGCTCGGGGCCGGGGTGCGGTGCATCGTGCCGACCCTGCCGCTCGGCGGGCACCGCAGGCCCATGGCCGCCGACGCCGACCTGTCCGTCCTCGGGGTCGCGCGGCTGGTCGCGGAGTTCCTGGAAGCCCTCGAACTGGAGGACGTGACCCTGGTGATGAACGACTGGGGCGGCGCTCAGGCGCTGGTCGCCGACGGGCGGGCCGACCGGATCGGCCGGCTCGTCATCACGTCCTGCGAGGCGTTCGACAACTATCCGCCCGGACTGCCCGGCCGGAACCTCGCCGCCTTCGCCAAGCTGCCCGGAGGACTGAGGGACGCTTTCTCGCTGCTCCGGCTGAAGCCCGCACGGCGGCTGCCCATGACCTGGGGATGGATGAGCAAGCGTCCCGTGCCGGAAGCCACGATGGACCGGTGGTTCCGGCCGCTGCTGACCTCCGCGGAGATCCGGCGCGACCTGCGCGCCTACGTGCTCGGCGTGCCGGAGAGGGCCGAACTCCTGCGGTGGGCCGAGCAGCTGCGCACCTTCGACCGGCCCGCGCTGGTGATCTGGGCCACCGAGGACCGCGTCATGCCGCTCGACCACGGGCGGCGCCTGGCCGAGATCCTGCCGCGGGGGCGGCTGGTGGAGATCGCCGACAGCTACACGCTGATCCCGCTGGACCGGCCGGACGCCCTCGTCGAACACCTCGGAGCCTTCCTGGCGGAGACGGCCTGACGGGGGCCGGGGCGGCTGTGTGACGGGGTGCTCGCATGTCCCGATGAGGCAACAGTCCCCGGACGCCACCACCACGGCGAGGCGGCGAACTTATGATCGACGCGGCGTCGAGGAGGAACGGGGAAACGCTGTGAGCCGTCACGTGCCGTTAAGAGGAGGGCGGCTCGCGCTGCCCCTGACCCTGACCCTGACCCTGGTGACGGTGCTGCTCGCCGGTTGCTCCGGTACGGCGGGCGACCCCGGGAAGGCCGAGAAGCGCGACGTATCCGCGAGTGCGAGTGCCCGTGCGAGCGGCGGCGCGGCATCCGGACCGTTTGCCGAGGCGACGGAGACCCTCGACCCCGACCCGGCCCGGCTGCCGAAGACCCGGGCGGCCGCGCTGGACCTCATCGGCCGCGTCATCGCCGACCCCGACAGCTTCGGCCCCGGCGTGGTGAAGCGGAGCCCGTACGAGAGCGACCCGGACACCTGGCCCGTGCTCGGCGAGGACTGCGTCTGGCAGCAGCAGAAACCCGCACACAGTGTCCTGGCCACCCTCAGCCGGTCGTTCGAGGTGCCCGCCGAGGCGGGCAAGGGGCCGGTGCGGCTCGCCGCGACCGTCACCGTGCACCGTGCCCGCGAGGACGCGGCCTGGGAGGTGGCGGAGTCGATCGAGGAGTCGATGCGCTGCCCCACCCAGCAGTTGCGTGAGGGCGAGCTGATCGGCTCCCTGGTCGCGGGCGCGCAGTTCGGCGGCGAGGCCAACCAGAACAACTCCGACGACTTCCTGAGCGAGGCGGGGCAGTACCAGAGCTCCGAGGTCGGGGGGCCGCACTACTACGCCTGGCAGCAGGCGCAGGTCCAGCAGTTCACCCTCGCCGTCACCGGCAAGGGGGCGAAGGGGCGCGCCCAGCGGGAGATCGACGACCTCGTCGTCCAGGCGCAGGCCGCCATGCTGGTGCAGTTGCGATCCGCCGTCGAGAAGCAGAGCTGAGGCCCGGCGATGGACGACCTGCGACCCACCGACCCCGCCCGGATCGGCGGACACCGGCTCCTCGGCCGCCTCGGAGCGGGCGGCATGGGTGTCGTCTACCTCGGCCGGACCGACGCCGGAGCGCTCGCCGCGATCAAGGTGATCCTGCCCGAGTACGCCGGGGACGAGGGCTTCCGGGCCCGATTCCGCCGCGAGGCCGAGGCCGCCCGCCGGGTCGACAGCCCGTGGGCCGTGCCCATCACCGGCGCCGACACCGAGGCCGAACGGCCTTGGCTGGCAACCGAGTTCGTACCCGGACCGACGCTCTTTGACGTCGTCGCCCGGCGCGGCCCGCTGCCCGTGCGCAGCGTGGGAGTCCTCGGCCGGCTGCTCGCCCGCGCCTTGGCCGCCGTGCACGCCGCCGGGCTCGTCCACCGCGACGTCAAACCGGGCAACGTTCAGCTGACGGCCGGCGGCCCCCGGCTGATCGACTTCGGGATCGCCCGCACCGCCGACGCCACCGCGCTCACCGCCACCGGACTGATCGTCGGCACCCCGGGCTTCCTCCCTCCCGAGCAGGTGTGGGGGGACGGCGGGGCTGCGTCGGGGGTCGGGGGCCCCGAGCGGGTGTCGGGGGATGCGGAGGCGGTGCGCGGGGACACCGAGGTGGCGTCCGGGCCCGGGAGCACCGAGGTGGCGCGCGGGAACACCGAGGCGGTGTCGGGGAGCGCGGAGGCGGTGCGCGGGGACATCGAGGCGGCGTCCGGGCCCGGGGGCGCCGAAGCGGCGTCCGGGAGGCCGGTCGGGTCCGCCGGGGACGTCTTCTCGCTCGGCTGCCTCCTCGCGTACGCGGCCACCGGCCGGCCGCCCTTCGGCAGCGGCGCGGTCGACGCCGTCCTCTACCGCACGGTCCACGACGCCCCCGACCTCGACGGCATTCAGGACCCCGCGCTGCGCGCGCTGCTGGAGCGGTGCCTCGCCAAGGACCCCGGAGAGCGTCCGGCCGCCGCCGAACTCGACACCCTGATCGCCGAGGACACCCCCGCCGGGGCCACCGCCGACTGGCTCCCCGAGGACGCCGTCCGCATCATCGCCGACCGGGCCGCCGCGCTGCTGGCCCTGCCCGACATCGAGGCCACCGTGGCCGTCGCCGAGGACCCCGGGCCCTCGCAACCCGCCCCCGGACGACGGCGGTTCCTGCTGTACGCGGCCGGGGGCGCGCTCGCCCTCGGCGCCGGAGCCCTCGCCGCCGTACGCCTCACCCGCGACGAACCCGGTGGCGGCGGCGGGGACGGGTCTCCTGGGGGCAGCCGCTGGATCATCGGCGTGCACGCCGACCTCACCGGACCCGGGAGCCCTGCCGGGCGCGCCCAGGAACGCGGCGTCCGGCTCGCCGTCGACCGCTTCAACTCCCTCGACGACCAGCCCTTCCGGCTCGCCGTGAAGGTCCTCGACGACCAGGGCGACGCCCGTCGGTCCGCCCAGGTCGCCGAGGAGTTCGCCCGTGACCCGGAGGTCCTCGCGGTCATCGGCCCCACGAGCGACGAGACGGCCGGGGCGGCCCTGTCCGCGTACGACGAGGCGGTGCTGCCGGTCCTGACGGTGTCGGCCCTCCAGATCACCTTCCCGAAACGGGCCAACGCCTCCTTCTTCCAGGCCACCCCCTCCCACGCCGCGCTCGCGGTCCCGGTCGTCAACCGCCTCCTGCTGCGCCCCGATGTCGAGCGGCTGGGCGTCCTGGTCGACCGGGCCGGCGGGCAGGCGGCCTACCAGGCGGGGTACGCGGCCAACCTGCTGACCCCCCAGCTCACCACCGGCACCACCCACCCCCGGGTGGTGCCCGCGGGGACCACCGTCTTCGACCCGGTCCTCACCGACCTCCTGTCCAACCGGAGCGACGCCCTCTTCTACGCCGGTGACGCGGCCGGCGCCGCCCGGGTCGCCCGCATCCTCGCCGACCTCTCCTTCGCCGGACCGTGCATGGCCCAGCACACCGTCATGGGGCCGGACTTCCTGGAGCAGGCGGGTGCGGCGGCCGACGGCTGGGAGTTCGTCGCCCCGTTCACCGACGCGAGCGCCCCGGCCGACGCGACCTTCGCCGCCGCCCACCGCAAACGCTTCGGCGCCGCGCCCGCCGCCTGGTCGGCCGAGGCGTACGACGTGGCGGGGCTCGTCGCCCGCGAACTGGCCGCCGTGGCCGAGGCCGCGGCCAAGGGAGCGACGGCCCCGGCCACGGGCGCGACGGCGTCGGCCACCGGATCGACGGCCCCGGCCACCGGAGCGACAGCCGATGCCTCGGGGGTGTCCGCGAGCACCACGGCCACGACCGGCGCCACGCCCTCCGGCGACGGCCGGCCCACCCGGTCCGCGCTCTCCGCCGCGATCGCCGCAGCCCGGTACGACGGGGTCTCGCGCTCCTACGCGTTCGACGAGGAGCGCCAGCAACTCGTCGGCCAGGACGCCCACCTGTACCGGGTCGAGGACGGCCGCATCCGCTACCTCGGCCCGGCCCCGAAGCCGAAGAGCTGACGTGCGGTCCCTCACCTCCGAGGACCCCCGCACGGTCGGCCCCTACCGCACCCTCGTCCGGCTCGGCGCGGGCGGCATGGGCGTGGTCTACCTGGCGCGCTCGGCGGGCGGGGCGCTCGCCGCCGTCAAGGTGATCCGGGCCGAGCACGCCGCCGACCCCGGCTTCCGGGCCCGCTTCCGCCGGGAGGCCGAGGCCGCCGCGCGGATCACCGGGCCGTGGGTGGTCCCGGTGCTCGGCGCGGACACCGAGGCCCGCGAACCGTGGCTGGCGACCGCGTTCGTCCCCGGGCCGTCGCTGGCCGAGGTGGTCGGGGCCGGCGGCCCGCTGCCCACGTCCACCGTCCGGGCGCTCGGACACCGGCTCGCCGATGCCCTCGCCGCGGTCCACGAGGCCGGGCTGATCCACCGCGACGTCAAACCCGGCAACGTCCTCCTCGCCCTCGACGGCCCCCGCCTCATCGACTTCGGGATCGCCCGCCACGAGGGGGCCACCGCGCTGACGGCCACCGGCGCGGTGATCGGGACACCCGGCTACCTGGCCCCCGAGCAGGCGTCGGCGGGGCCGCTGGGGCCGCCGTGCGACGTGTTCTCGCTGGGCTGCGTCCTCGTGTACGCGGCGACCGGGCGGGGCCCGTTCGGCGAGGGCGGCGGGGCGGGCGCCCTGTTCCGCACGGTCCACGAGGAGCCGGACCTGACGGACGTGCCACCCGGCCTGGCCCCCCTGATCGCCGCCTGCCTCGCGAAGGGCCCGACCGTCCGCCCCACCGCGAGCCGGGTCCGGGACGCCCTGGCGGCGGGCGGGGAGGGGGAGACGGGGCCCCGGGGGCAGGGCCCACGCGAGGTTCCGGACCCCCGCGAGTCCCCGGACCCCCGCGAGTCCCCGGACCCCCGCGAGTCCCCGGACCCCCGCGAGGCCCCGGACCCCCGCGAGGCCGTCCGCGCGTACCCGGAGCCGGTCGCCCCCGCCTCCGGCCCCTGGCCGATGCCCGCCGGGCTCCCCGCGCTGATCGCCGAGCGGTCCGCCGCCGCCCTCGCGCTGCCGGACCCCGGACCGCTCCCCACCGCGCTCACCCCGGCCGGGAACGAAGCGACCGAGGACGAATCGACCGAGGACGGAACCGCCGGCCGACAGGGCGGTCCCACCCGCCGCAGGGTCCTCACCGCCGGGGCGGCCGGGGCCGTCGTCCTCGCCGGCGGGTCCACCGCGGCCTGGATCGCCCTGCGGGGGAGCGACCGGCAGGCGGGCGGCCCCTCGGCGGGGTCCGGGGAGTCGCCCACGTACACGATCGGCCTCCACGCCGACCTCGGCGGACCCGGCCGGGCCACCGGACTGGCCCACCAGCGCGGCGCCCAGCTCGCCGTAGCCGACCACAACTCCCGTAAGGACAAAACATTCCGGCTCGCCCTGCGCACCGAGGACGACGCGGGCGACCCGGCGGAGGCACGTCAGGTGGCCGGGCGGCTGGCGGCGGACCCCGCGGTCGTCGCGGTCCTCGGGCCGACCGCAGACGTCCTGCGCGAGGAGGTCGTCCAGCGGTACAGCGCGGCGCGGCTGGCCACCGTCGTCGTCGCGGCGGGCTCCAGCTCCGTCGAGTCCGGCACCGGCCTCCACCTCTGCGTGACCCGCCCCCTGGACCGGATGCTCACCCCCGGCCTCATCAGCTACCTCACCCGCACCAGCCCCGCGACCCGCATCCTCCTCGTCGAGGACGCGGCCGGCACCGGACTCGGCGCGGAGATCGGGCGTACCTTCCGCAACGCCGCCCTCACCGGCGCCACCCTCCTCGAACACCCTCTCGCCCGGGGTGACGCGGGTTTCGGCGCGGTCGCCCGGAAGGCGATGACCGGCGGGGCGGACGCCGTGGTGCTCGGGGGCGGCGACGCGTCCCGGGCCGCCCGCCTGGCCACCGCGCTGGCGGACGAGGGCTTCACCGGCGCCCGGGTCGCCGCCGGACCCGCCCTCGGGCCCGCCTTCCTCGACGGGGCGGGCGAGGCCGCCGACGGCTGGGTCTTCGCCGAGGCGTACGCCGACCCCGTAGCCCTCCCGGCGGCCCGGGCCTTCACCGCCGCCCACCGCAAGCGCTTCGGCGCACCCCCGGCCACCTGGGCCGCCGAGGCGTACGACGCGGTCGGCCTGATCGCCCGCGCCGCCGCGACCACCAGCGCCACGGGGGAGGTGCGCAGCGGGCTCGCCCAGCGGCTCGTACGGACCGAGCACCCCGGGATCGTGCGGACCCTCGCCTTCCACGCCTCGACCCGCCAGGTGCGGTACGAGAACGGGATCTTCCTCTACCGCATCGAGAAGAGCCGCCCCCGCTTCCTCGGCCCGTACGACGAGCTGTAGGGCCTGTCGTCGAACTGCCGCC
>NZ_JBHXJG010000253.1:0-10223 GCF_042723425.1 Streptomyces sp. NPDC058375
CCCCAGCAGCAGCCGGGGACCGGCACCGGCTGGGCCCGCCGGCTGTTCGGCTACTGCCTGCGCCACCGCACCGACCTCCTCCTCGCCTTCGGCGCGGCGCTCGTCGCCGCCCTGGCCACCGCCGCCCTGCCGCTCGTCCTGCGCGACGTCGTGGACGGTCTCGCCGACGACACCGGCTCCCTCGCCCCCTGGATCGCCCTGCTCGCCGGGCTCGGGGCCGTCCGCTTCGGCGCGAGCTTCACCCGCCGCTACCGCTCCGGACGGCTTTCCCTCGGCGTCCAGTACGACGCCTCGGCGGCGCTCAGCAGGACGGACTGCGCACGGGTCAGGTGGTGAGCCGGTCCATCTCCAGCAGGTGGGGGAGCGCGGCCGTAATCTGTCCGCCGGGCAGCGTCAGCTCCTCGCCCTGGCGCGGGCCGAACTCGTCGACCCGGACGTCCTGTTGCTCGACGAGGCCACCGCCTCGCTCGACCTGGCCACCGAACGCCGGGTCGCCGCCGCGACGGACGCCCTGTGCCGTCGCCGTACGACCGTGGTCGTCGCCCACCGGCTGACCACGGCCGCCCGCGCCGACCGGGTGGTCGTCCTCGACGCCGGAGCGGTCGTCGAGAGCGGCACGCACACCGAACTCCTCGCGGCGCGGGGCCCGTACCACCGCCTGTGGGAGGCCTTCCGGCAGACGCCGCAGGACCACTCCACCGCCGCCACCACCAGTGAACTCGTCAAGGAGAGTGCCCGATGACCGAATACCGCAACCTCGGCCGCACCGGCGTCCAGGTCAGCCCCCTCGCGCTGGGCACCATGATGTTCGGTGCGCGCGGCAACACCGATCACGACGACAGCGTCCGGATCATCCACCACGCCCTGGACTCCGGCATCAACTTCGTCGACACGGCCGACGTCTACTCGCAGGGCGAGTCCGAGACCATCGTCGGCAAGGCGCTCGCGGGCGGCCGGCGCGACAACGTGGTGCTGGCCACCAAGTTCCACGGCCGACTGGGCGACGACCCCAACGAGTTCGGCAACAGCCGCCGTTGGATCATCCGCGAGGTCGAGAACAGCCTGCGGCGGCTCGGCACCGGCTGGATCGACCTCTACCAGGTGCACCGCCCCGAGCCCGGCACCGACTTCGACGAGACGCTCGGCGCCCTGACCGACCTGGTCCGCCAGGGCAAGATCCGCTACATCGGCACCTCCACCTTCGAACCCTCCGCGATCGTGGAGGGCCAGTGGACCGCCGAGCGCCGGGCCCGCGAACGCGTCGTCGCCGAGCAGCCCCCGTACTCCCTGCTGGCCCGGGGCATCGAGCGCGAAGTGCTGCCGGTGGCGCAGCGGTACGGGCTCGGCGTACTGTCCTGGAGCCCGCTGGCCGGCGGCTGGCTGACCGGCCGCTACCGTACGGGCGCCCAGCAGCCGGCCTCCAGCCGTGCCGAGCGCCAGGCCGCCCGGTTCGACATCACCGCACCGGAGAACGCCGCCAAGCTGGAAGCGGCCGACGCGCTCGCCGTCCTCGCCGAGGAAGCCGGACTCACGCTCGTCCAACTCGCCCTGGCCTTCGTACTGGAGCACCCGGCCGTCACCTCGGCGATCATCGGGCCGCGCACCTTCGAGCAGCTGGAGAGCCAGCTCGGCGCCGACAAGGTGAGGCTGAGCCGGGACGTCCTCGACCGGATCGACGAGATCGTCCCGCCCGGCGTGAACCTGTCGGCGCGCGACGCCGGTTACACCCCGGCGGTTCTCACCGACGCCTCCCTGCGCCGCCGTACGGCCTGACGGCGCGGGGAGCGGGCCGGGGTCACTGACGGATACGGTCGCGGATCCAGACCCCGGCCTCCTTCAGGACCCCGGTGCCCGTCCAATTGCTCCCGTTGCAGGTGCCGGTTTTGAAGACGGCGCCGGAGCGGTGGTCGTCGGAGTAGTTCCAGTTGGTCCAGGAGATCTTCTTGCGCTTCATCAGGTCCAGGTAGCGCTGCGACATGGCGAAGTCGTTCGCGCCCTCGCCCGCGTAGTTCTGCGTCCCGAACTCCGTGACGAACACGGGCAGTCGGTCGGAGGCCCGGTCGAGCGCGCTCAGGTACTCCTCGCGGTGCGACGCGGCGTAGAAGTGGAAGGTGTACATGATGTTCGAGGCGTTGACGGGGTTGTTCACCACCTCCGACTCGTCGGAACCCTCGGACACCCCGAAGGACGACCAGGCGCGCGTGCCGACCAGCACCACCGCGTCGGGGTCCTCGGCCCGGATCACCGGAATGATCTGCTCGGCGTACGACTTGATCGCCGACCAGCTCACCCCCGAGGGCTCGTTGGCGATCTCGTAGAGCACCCCCGGGTGGTTCTTGTACTTCTTCGCCATCGCCGTGAAGAAGGTCTTCGCCCGCGCCAGGTTCGCGTTCGGATCGCCCGGGGTCAGCATGTGCCAGTCGATCACCGCGTACATACCCCGCGCGTGCGCCGCGTCGATGAACTTCTGCGCACGGGCGGTGAATCCGGCCGGGTCCGTCTCGTAACCGCCCTCCTGTACGTAGGTGGAGACGCGCAGCACGTCGGAGCGCCAGTCCTGGGCGAGCGCGTCGAGCGAGCCGTCGGTGACGCACTGGGCGTACCACTGGGTGCCGTGCGTGCTCATGCCGTTGAGTGCGACCGCCTGGCCGGAGGCGTTGCAGAGCTGGCGGCCGCAGACCGAGAGCTGCCCGTTGGCGGCGAGCGGGGTGGCGGCGGTGGGAGCGGCGGGAGCCGGTGCGGCCCCGGCGCGGACGGGAGCCATCAGCGCGGTGACGACACCGAGCGCGGACGCGGCGAGCAGGGCCTTGCGGGCCATCTGGCGGCGGCCGGTCGTGACGGTGGGGGCGGTGGGGCGCTGGTGCATGGTGGTGCTCCCTTCGGAGGGGGTGGGAGGCGCCATGGCGGCATAACTGAAAGTAAAGCTTCCTTCCAATTGGCGTCAACGGTGGTGGGAAACTTTCCTGCCCATTGAGAACGCATGCTGAAGACTGGGGTTCACCCGGCCCGGGGAAAGGTCGACGCGGTTCCGGCGACGGCAGGGCCGTAGCGGGTCGTGGCCGATCGCCACGAACAGTCCGGTAGCCGCGAGCTCCCGCTTCCCGGCGGAGAAGACGTTGCGTAGGACGAGGCCGGACAGCGCGCCGCCCTCCTGCTCGATCTCCGCGATCTTGCTGTCGAAAGCGCAGGAGATCCTCTCGTCGGCGAACGCGCGGTTCTGCGTGGCCTGCGAGGCGCGCAGGGTGCTGCGGCGGTGGACGACGGTGACGGAGCGGGCGAAGCGGGTGAGGAAAGTGGCTTCCTCCATCGCGGTGTCGCCGCCGGCGACGACCACGATGTCGCGTTCGCGGAAGAAGAACCCGTCGCAGGTGGCGCAGTAGGACACCCCGCGACCCGAAAGTTCGTCCTCGTGGGCCAGGTGCAGTTTGCGGTGCTGGGATCCGGTGGTGACGAGCACAGTGCGGGCCCGGTGGACGGTGCCGCTGGTGTCGGTGCCCGTTTTGACGCTGCCCGTGAGGTCGACGGCGACGACGTCGTCCGCGACGAGTTCGGCGCCGAAGCGTGCCGCCTGGGCTCGCATGCCGTCCATGAGGTCCGGGCCGACGATGCCTTCGGGAAATCGGGGAAGTTCCCGATTCGGTGGTGCTCATCAGCGCGCGCCGCCCGCGGTCACGGAGCCTTCGAAGCCAGGCGCTTGAGGTCGGCGCGCGCCGTGTACAGGGCGGCGGTGTATCCGGCGGGCCCGGAGCCGATGACGTCGCTTATCTCGCCGCTCATGACGCGGGCTCCGGCGCGATCTCCTTGATGAGGCCCTCGACGAGGGTCTTGATCTCGTCGCGGATCGGGCGGACCGCGGCGACGCCCTGGCCGGCCGGGTCCTCCAGCTTCCAGTCCAGGTAGCGCTTACCGGGGAAGACGGGGCAGGTGTCGCCGCAGCCCATCGTGATGCAGGCGTCGGACTCCTTGACGGCGTCGACAGTCAGGATCTTCGGGGTCTCGGCGGAGATGTCGATGCCGACCTCGGCCATCGCCTCGACGGCGGCGGGGTTGACGGCATTGCCCGGGTTCGAGCCCGCGGAACGGACCTCTACGCGGTCCCCGGCCAGGTGGGTCAGCCAGGCGGCGGCCATCTGGGAGCGGCCGGCGTTGTGAACACAGACGAACAGGACGGACGGCTTGTCGGCCATGGTGATCGTTCTCTCCTGTCGCGGCGGGGCACGGCTCCGCCAGAGACTTCAGCCCCCGCTGGTATCAGCGAGGAATGATGTGAAAATATCAGCGCATGCTGACTTCAGTCGATGCTGATGTGATTCGGGTTCTGGGCGACCCGTTGCGTATGCAGGTGGTTACCCTGCTGGCGCGGGAGACGCTCTGCATGTCGCACCTGGTCGAGGAGACCGGTGCCAAGCAGACGAACCTGTCCAACCACATGAAGGTCCTGCGCGAGGCCGGGCTGGTGGATACCGAGCCGTGCGGCCGGTTCACCTACTTCAAGCTGCGCCCCGAGGTCCTGGCCTCGGTGTCCGCCCAGTTCGCCGAGCTCGCCGAATCCGCCCGTGGTGCCGTCCAGAACAAGAGGGCCTGTCCGTGACCTCCACCGAACCCGCTACGGCCCGCACCGCCCCGCACGTTGGGGGCGACGACTCGATCGTCAAGAGGCTCTCTACCCTCGACCGCTACCTCGCGGTATGGATCCTGCTCGCCATGGCCGTCGGCCTGGGCCTGGGCCGCCTCATTCCGGGGATGAACGACGCGCTCGCGAAGATCGAGGTCGGCGGGGTCTCCCTGCCGATCGCCCTGGGTCTGCTGGTGATGATGTACCCGGTGCTGGCCAAGGTCCGCTACGACCGGCTCGACACGGTCACCGGCGACCGCAAGCTGATGGTGTCCTCGCTGGTCATCAACTGGATCGTCGGCCCGGCGGTTATGTTCGCCCTGGCCTGGCTCTTCCTGCCGGACCTGCCCGAGTACCGCACCGGCCTGATCATCGTGGGCCTCGCCCGCTGCATCGCCATGGTCATCATCTGGAACGACCTCGCCTGCGGCGACCGTGAAGCCGCCGCCGTCCTCGTCGCCCTGAACTCGGTCTTTCAGGTTCTGGTCTTCGGCGTGCTGGGCTGGTTCTACCTCGACCTGCTGCCCCAGTGGCTCGGCCTCGGAGACGGACAGGGACTGGACGTCCCCGTCTGGCACATCGCCCTGAACGTCGTCGTCTTCCTCGGCATCCCCCTGCTCGCTGGGTTCCTCACCCGCCGCATCGGCGAGGAGAAGATGGGCCGCGAGTCCTACGAGCAGAGGTTCCTGCCGAAGATCGGCCCCTGGGCTCTCTACGGCCTGCTGTTCACGATCATCATCCTGTTTGCCCTGCAGGGAAAGACGATCACCTCGCAGCCGCTGGACGTCGTACGGATCGCCCTGCCGCTTCTCGTCTACTTCGCGATCATGTTCTTCGGCTCCTTCCTTCTCGGGAAGAGCCTCGGACTCGCCTACGACCGCACGAGCACCCTCGCCTTCACCGCGGCCGGCAACAATTTCGAGCTCGCCATCGCGGTCGCCATCGCCACCTTCGGTGTCACCTCCGGCCAGGCGCTCTCCGGAGTCGTCGGCCCGCTCATCGAAGTGCCCGTGCTGATCGGCCTCGTCTACGTCGCGCTCGCCTGGCGCAAGAAGTTCGCCCCGGACGCCGTCACCACACCCGGAAGGGAAAGCTGATGCACTGTCTGGAATGCCCTGCCGAAGGGCGCGATGGCGATGCCGTCGGCGTGTGCCACACGTGCGGGGCCGCGGTCTGCGCGCATCGCATCCGCACGGTGACCCGCAGCGTGCGCCACGGCAGCCTCGTCGGCACCCCGGGGGAGCGCCCGGAGGGCACCCTGCTGTGTCCGGTCTGCGCCGAATCCCACGCTCCGGCCGTCGTGGCCCGCACCCGGTGACCACCACCGATGTCGTCGTGATCGGCGGCGGGCAGGCAGGGCTCGCCGCCGGCTACCACCTACGCCGCCAGAACCTCGCCTACGTGATCCTCGACGCCCAGAGCACCGCGGGCGGCGCCTGGCAGCACACCTGGGACTCCCTGCACCTGTTCTCCCCGGCAGGCCTCTCCTCGCTGCCGGGACGGCTCATGCCCGCCCAGCCCGGCCAGGAATACCCCGACGCCGCCCACGTGGTCGACTACCTGAGCGACTACGAGCAGCGCTACAGCCTGCCCGTTCACCGCCCGGCCACGGTCCGCGCGGTTCACCGCGACGGAACACGGCTCCGGGTGGAGACGGACGCCGGGCACTGGTCGGCGCGGGCGGTCATCTCGGCAACCGGCACCTGGTGGCGTCCCTTCCTGCCCGCCGTCCCCGGCCAGGAGAAGTTCACCGGGCGCCAACTGCACACCACCGGCTACCGCCGGCCCTCCGCACACGGCGGCAGCCAGCTGGGGCCTGCCCGACTTCGTGTTCCAGTCCTCGCTCACCCGCCAGGGCTCCGGGCAGCGGGAGCCCGGCGACCGGCTGCTGCTCAGCGGCGAGCGCGGCGCGGTCATCCAGATCAAGAGCCGCACCGTGAAGCCGAAGGGCGAGCTCCCGACGGGCAGGTCAGGTGGCGCTCGCGCCGACAGCTGCATCAAGAGGCGGCCGGTGACCGGCAGATGCTCTTCGTCTGCGCGACCCGGTTCGACAAGTACGTGGAAGCCTCGTTCGGCAGCTACGTCACGCTGCGCCACCACCAGGTCGGCGAACGCACCGGGCGCCCGGACTCGTTGCGCAGCGTCGGCGTGATGCTCACCCCGGACCACAGCGGCAGCCGTCCCCGGGACACCACACCGGTGAGGGTCTTGGGCCCCAGTCACCTCACCTCCGAACAGGTCACCGAGTTCGAGGAGCTGTGGCCACAGAGCGGCAGTGCCTGAGGCGTCAGCGGCGCGCCGCTGACAGACGGCCAAGGAGCCAGGCGGCGTCACGGCCCCCCACGCAGGGTCTTCGACGAGAAGCTCCGCTGGAACTCCATGCCTACGAAGCCGAGCCCTTTCACCGTGGTGGACAGACCGCCGCGGTGAACGGGTGCTCCCGCCGGGTCGAGGGCTCCCGAGCCGGTCAGGTAGTCGAATGCGGGCCGGTAGCCGGTGGCGAAGACGACCGTGTCGACGTCCTCCTTGGTCCCGTCGGCCCACAGGACGCCGCCGGTGGTGAAGTGGCTGAACATGTCGCGGCGGTCGACGCCGTGCCGGTCGAGTGCGGCGCGGTAGTGGCCGTCGTCGATCACGGACACGGGGACCTTCGCGAGCAGGTGGCGGATCGGCGCGGTGTCGAGCCGGGTGTGCTTGAGCCACCAGTGCAGATCCCGGCCCAGCGGCTTCTGCGGTGCCCAGCCGACCGGGCGGCGGGTGGCGAGGGTGGCGTCGGCGACCGGGCCGAGTTCGGCGGCGATCTGGATCGCGGAGGTTCCTCCGCCGACGACGATCACGCGCTGCCCGGCACACAGGTCGGGGCTGCGGTAGCCGGCGGCGTGCAGGACACGGCCGCCGAACCCTGCATGGCCGGGGATATCGGGGGAGAACGGTGTGCCGTAGTCGCCGGTCGCGGCGATCACCGCAGGGGCGGTGAACTTCCGACCGTCCTCGGACCGTACCCTCCACACGCTGTCCTGGCGGATCACGGAGGTGACGGACGTCGAGGTGCGGATGGAGGCGGGCAGGCGCTCGGCGTAGGCGCGCAGGTAGTCCACGACTTCGTCGCGGCGCGGGTAGCGGTCCGGTTCGCCGGGAAACCGCATGCCGGGCAGGGAGGAATACCGGGCGGGGGAGAAGAGGGTGAGGCTGTCGTAATAGCGCGGCCAGGCTCCGCCCGGCTCCCCGGCACTCTCAAGGACGAGCACGCGGGCGAAGCCGTGGCGCGGGGCGAGGGCGGCTGCGGCGAGCCCGGACTGCCCGGCCCCGATGACGATGAGATCAGCGTGCTCCATGAGAATCTGGACCCACAATCAGTCGTTGTTTCGGGAAGTAACGAAATGTTGGGTGTGGGGCGTTGACGGAGAACAGGGATGAGGAGGCGGTGCTCGATCAGGCGACGGCCGATTTCCTCAAGGCGCTGGCGAGCGAGACCCGCCAGCGGGTGATGTTCCAGTTCGCCGGGGGTGTCGAGCTGACGGTCGGCGAGGTTGCGGAACGGTGCGGGCTGAAGGTGTCGACCGCCTCGGAGCATCTGAGCCTGTTGCGCCGGGGAGGGCTGGTCGTCGCCCGCAAGGAGGGCAGGCGGGTGTTCTACCGTGCCGACGGCGCGGCCATGGCCGAGCGGCTCGCCTCGCTCCAGGGGTACCTGGCTGCCTGTTGTCCGCCCGGCGTCGGCTGCTGAAACCGGGCGGGGCGGGGCCGGAGGGTCAGGTGCGGTCGGCGGCCGGGCGCAGGTCGAGCATGGCTGACATGGCGGCGACGACGGAGGGCGCGACCTGGTAGTAGACCCAGGTCCCGCGCCGCTCCGACGTCAGGAGTCCGGCCTCGCGGAGCTTCTTGAGATGGTGGGAGACGGTCGGCTGGGAGACGCCGACGTCCTGGATGTCGCACACGCACGCTTCTCCTCCCGGGTGCGATGCGACCTTGGAGAACAGGCGCAGCCGCACCGGGTCGGAGAGCGCCTTGAACATCGCGGCCATCCGCTCCGCGTCGGGCACGGACAGCTCTCCGGCGGTGATGGGCGGGCAGCACGGCACGACCGCTTCCGGGTCCAGGACCGGCAACTCGACAACCTCAGACTTCGACATACGTCTATGTTGACGCTCATCGATACGGGTGGCAAGCTCCGAACATAGACAGCAATCGAAACAGCGGCCCGACCTGCCGCCTCTCCACGGAGGACATCACCGCCATGACCACCACCACCGAGGGCCTGCCGGTCGTCGTGATCGGCGCGGGCCCCGCCGGCCTTGCCGCCGCTGCCCACCTCACCGAGCGCGGCCTCCTCCCGCTCGTCCTGGAAGCCGGCCCCGCCGCCGCGAGCGCCGTCCGGGAATGGGCGCACGTACGCCTCTTCTCCACCTGGAGTGAGCTGGTCGACCCGGCCGCCGAGAAGCTGCTGGCCCCCACCGGCTGGACTCACCCCGACCCGGCCACGTATCCCTCCGGCGGGGACTGGGCCGAGCAGTACCTGCAGCCGCTCGCCGACATGCTCGGCGACCGGGTCCGCCTCGGCGCCCGGGTCACCGGCGTCTCGCGCACCGGCCGCGACCGGATCGTCGACGCCGGCCGGGACCAGCAGCCCTTCGTCGTCCACATCGCCCACTCGGACGGCCGCGAGGAGCGGGTTTTCGCCCGCGCCGTCATCGACGCCTCCGGCACCTGGACCACCCCGTCCCCGGCAGGCGCTTCCGGCCTGCCGGCCCTCGGCGAAAAGGCCGCCGCCGACCGGATCACCTACCGCGTCCCCGACCTCAAGGACCCGGTCGTCCGCGCCCGCTACGCGGGGCGTCGTACCGCCGTGGTCGGATCCGGGGCCTCTGCGTTCACCGCCCTCGCCTCCCTCGCCGACCTCGCCAGGTCCGAGAACGGCGCGGGCACGAAGGGGGTCTGGGTCCTGCGCCGGGGCATCTCCGGCTCCACCTTCGGCGGCGGCAGCGCCGACCAGCTTCCCGCCCGAGGAGCCCTCGGCCTCGCGGCGAAGGCCGCCGTCGACCAGGGACACGCGGACGCGATCACCGGATTCCGCACCGAAGCGATCGAACGCGACACCGACGGCCGACTGGTCCTGGTAGGCGAAGACGGACGCCGCCTGGAGGCGGTCGACGAGGTCATCGTGCTGACCGGCCTCCGCCCCGACCTCGGCTTCCTCGACGAGCTCCGCCTCAGCTTCGACGAACGGCTCCAGTCCCCCACCGAGCTCGCCCCGCTGGTCGACCCCAACCAGCACTCCTGCGGCACCGTCTACCCGCACGGCCACCGCGAGCTCTCCCACCCGGAGAAGGGCGTGTTCCTGGTCGGCATGAAGTCCTACGGCCGCGCCCCCACCTTCCTCGCCATGACCGGCTACGAGCAGGTCCGCTCCGTCGCCGCCGCCCTCGCCGGAGACCTCGAAGCCGCCGACCACGTCGAACTCACCCTCCCCGAAACCGGAGTCTGCGGCGGAGCCGGACTCTTCGACGACCCGGCCGCCGCACCCGCCGACGCCGGAGGCTGCTGCACGACGCCCGAACCCGCCCTGATCCAGGTCGGCACCGGAACACCGGCCACCGCCGCAACCGTGGAC
>NZ_JBHXJG010000254.1:0-10109 GCF_042723425.1 Streptomyces sp. NPDC058375
AGACAGGACCGGCCCCTTCACACGGTCGCGGCGCCGATGTCCGCCTTCAGCCGCGGATCACCAGGCCGTCACGCAGCCGCTCCAGTACGGCGTCGGGCACGCGCAGCCCGTTGCGCACGTAGCCGTCGAGGCCGCCCCACCGCTCGTCCATCGCGTCGAGCGCCATGTCCAGGTAGCGGGGTCGGACCTCGATGATCGCGGCGGCGACGGCGGGGTCGCCCCCACCGTCGAGGAACTTCGCGACGTAGGGGGCGAAGGCGGCCCTGACGGCGGGATTGACCGCGAGGAAGTCCGATCGCACCGTGGCGCGGCCCGCTCCCAGGATCATCAGCAGGACGGCCGCGGCCCAGCCGGTGCGGTCCTTGCCCGCCGTGCAGTGGAAGAGCACCGGGCGGGCACCGGGTTCGGCGACCGTCTCCAGGAAGGCCCGGTAGGCGGCAGCGGCGCCCGGCGAGAGGACCATCTTGCGGTAGGTCTCGGCGAAGAGTTCCTCGGCCCGGCCACCTCCCAGCGTCCGCTCCGCCTCGACGGGGTCGGCGAGCAGGGACCGCAGCCGGGCGGGCGCCACGCCCGGGTGGTCGCCCAGCACATCGGCGACGAAGAGCCGGGCCCGGTCGGGCAGCCGGTCGGGGGCCCACTGGCGCTCGTCGGCGGTGCGCAGGTCGACGACGGTCCGGATGCCGAGCGCGGACACCGCCCGGTCGCTCGCCGGGTCGAGTTCGCTGAGCTGACCCGAGCGGAACAGGACGCCCTGCCGCACCCGGCGGTCACGGCCGAGGGCGATGCCGCCCAGGTCGCGCAGATTGACAACGGTGGCGGCCGGAACGGTCCGGGCGGTCTGCACGATGAACTGCCTCTTTCCCCGATGAATTCCAGGAGTTCCACATATCAGGTTGAACGTCGTACGCGTCAGTCCGACAGAAGCCTGGTCTTCTGCTCCACGAACTCGGCGTCGGTGAGGATCTCGCGCTTCCACAGCTCGGCGAGCCGCTCCAGCCGGTCGATGATGTCGTCGCCCGCGGCCTCGTCGGCTTCCGCCCCGCCGGCGCCGAGGCGCTCGTGCGCCACGAACGCGCCGCCCGCCTCGCGGGCCGTGCGGGCGAGCTCCGTGGTCCACAGGTCCTCCCGGACGACGATCGCGGTGACGTCGCCCGTCGGCACCCCCCGGTCGAGCCGGTCGACGTCCTCCGCGCTCAGCACCGCCGCCCCGCCCTCCCCCGCATCGGTGGGAACCACTCCCTCGGGGTCCAGCTCCCGCAGCTCCACCGAGGTCAGCGGAGCGCCCTCGGCCCGCCGGACGAAGACCAGGTCACCGGGGCGTACGGCTCCGGACGCCACGGCGTCGGCGAGGGCGGGGGCGAAAGACCCGGTGAAGCGACTGCCGGGGAAGGCGATGACGAGGTACTCCACAGGTCCGACGGCCACGGTCGCGTCCTCTCCGTATCCCGGCGGCCGCAGAGGCGCCGGGGTGGATACGGCATTCCAGGGATGACATAAGAAATTGGGAAACTTCGCACATAATATGCACCACTGCCCCGATTCATCCCGATGTCGAGGACCGTCGTGTTGCCGCCCGCCGTCCGTCGCGTCGGTTACGCGACTGTATGTAAAGGATCAAGTGCATACCTGAGAGGGCAAGGTCACAGCACGTGCCCCTGCTGCTCATTCCGCGCACTGGCCTAGCATCTGAGCATGACGGTCCAGCCTGCTGACGGGCTCTCTCCGGCCGCCGCGTTCCCCGACCCTTCCCATGACCAGTGGCAGAGCCTCGTCGAAGGCGTACTGCGCAAGTCGGGCAAGGAAGTCACGGGCTCGGCCGCCGAGGAAGCGCTGTCCACCACACTGGAGGACGGGCTCACCACCCGCCCCCTCTACACCGCGAGCGACGAGTCGCCGGACACCGGCTTTCCCGGCTTCGCCCCCTTCACCCGGGGCAGCAGGGCCGAGGGGAACGCGACGGGCGGCTGGGACGTGCGCCAGCGCCACGCCCTGACCGACCCCGCCCGGCTGAACGAGGCGCTGCTCGGCGATCTGGAGAACGGGGTCACCTCGCTCTGGCTCACGGTGGGCGGTCCGGCGGGCGTCCCCGTCGACGGGCTCGCGCGGGCGCTGCAGGGCGTGTACCTCGACCTCGCGCCCGTCGCGCTCGACGCCCCGGCCGACCTGGACGCCGCCGCCACGGAGCTGCTGCGCCTGTACGAGGAGCGCGGCGTCGCCAAGGACGAGGCGCGCGGCACGCTGGGCGCCGATCCGCTCGGCCACGAGGCCCGGACGGGCGTCGAGGCGGATCTCGCGCCCGCCGTGCGCTGGGCCCAGCGGTGCGACGCGGAGTACCCGGGGCTGCGCGCGATCGTCGTGGACGGGTTGCCGTACCACGAGGCGGGCGGTTCGGCCGGCGAGGAGCTGGGGCTCTCCCTGGCCACGGGCGTCGCCTATCTGCGGGCCCTGACCGCTGCCGGGATGAGCGTGGAGGCGGCCTGCGCGCAGTTGGAGTTCCGGTACGCGGCCACCGCCGACCAGTTCCTGACGATCGCCAAGCTGCGCGCGGCGCGCCGGCTGTGGGCGCGGGTCGCCGAGGCCTCCGGGGCTCCTGCGGCCGGGGCCCAGCGGCAGCACGCCGTCACCTCTCCGGTGATGATGACGCGCCGCGACCCGTGGGTGAACATGCTGCGCACCACGCTCGCCACGCTGGGTGCGGGGGTGGGCGGCGCGGACTCCGTGACCGTGCTGCCGTTCGATCACGCGCTGGGCCTGCCCGACGCGTTCGCGCGGCGGATCGCCCGTAACACCTCGACGATCCTGATGGAGGAGTCGCATCTGGCGCGGGTCATCGACCCGGCGGGCGGATCCTGGTACGTGGAGCGGCTGACCGACGAACTCGCCGCGGCCGCCTGGGCGTTCTTCCAGGAGACCGAGCGGGCGGGCGGTCTGCCGGCCGCCCTGCGCTCGGGGACGGTCGCGGAGCGCCTCGCCGCCACCTGGGCGGCGCGCAGTGCGAAGCTGGCCCGCCGCAAGGAACCGATCACCGGGGTCAGCGAGTTCCCGATGCCCGGTGAGCGCCCAGTTGAGCGCGAGCCCGCACCCGACGCCTACGCCGGCGCTCCGGGCGGTCTGCCCCGGGTCCGGCGGGACGAGGCGTTCGAGGCGCTGCGCGCCCGGTCGGACGCGCACCTCGCGGCGACCGGAAGCCGCCCGAAGGTGTTCGTCGCGGCGCTCGGCCCGGCCGCCGCGCACACCGCGCGGGTCTCCTTCGCCGTCAACCTCTTCGGGGCGGGCGGGATCGAGGCGGTGCACGACCCGGTCTCCGTGGACACGGACACCGTCGCCGGTGCGCTGGCCGCCTCCGGGGCGTCGGTCGCCGTGCTGTGCTCGTCGGACGCGCTCTACGCCGAGCAGGCGGAGCAGGTCGCCGGTGCGCTGAAGTCGGCGGGCGCTGCGCAGGTGTTCCTCGCGGGCCGCCCCGGCGAGTACGCCGGTGTCGACGCCTATGCCTTCGCGGGCTGCGACGCGGTCGCCGTTCTCACCTCCGTTCTCGACAGCATGGGAGTGGCGTGATGACCACCTCGCCCACGGGCCGTACATCCTCCGTTCCCGACTTCTCCGACGTGCCGCTGACGGCCCCCGCCCCTCCCCCCGGTTCCGCCGCTTCGGCCGGTGAGTGGCAGGCGGCCGTGACCAAGGCTGCCGACGGCGCCGAGGCCCCGCTCTGGGAGACGCCCGAGGGCATCACGGTCAAGCCGCTCTACACCGGTGAGGACCTGGAGGGGCTGGACGCGCTGCACAGCTACCCGGGCATCGCCCCGTATCTGCGCGGTCCGTACCCGACGATGTACGTCAACCAGCCCTGGACGATCCGTCAGTACGCCGGTTTCTCCACGGCCGAGGAGTCCAACGCCTTCTACCGGCGCAACCTCGCGGCCGGGCAGAAGGGTCTGTCGGTCGCCTTCGACCTGCCGACCCACCGGGGGTACGACAGCGACCATCCCCGGGTGACGGGTGACGTCGGCATGGCCGGGGTGGCGATCGACTCCATCTACGACATGCGCCAGTTGTTCGACGGCATTCCGCTGGACCGGATGTCGGTGTCGATGACGATGAACGGCGCGGTGCTTCCCGTGCTGGCGCTGTACATCGTGGCCGCCGAGGAACAGGGTGTACCGCCCGAGAAGTTGGCCGGGACCATTCAGAACGACATTCTGAAGGAGTTCATGGTCCGCAACACCTACATCTATCCGCCGTCGCCCTCGATGCGGATCATCTCCGACATCTTCGCGTTCACCTCCAGGAAGATGCCGCGCTACAACTCCATCTCGATCTCCGGCTATCACATCCAGGAGGCCGGGGCGACGGCCGATCTGGAGCTGGCGTACACGCTCGCCGACGGGGTGGAATACCTGCGCGCCGGGCAGGAAGCCGGCCTGGACGTCGACGCGTTCGCACCACGCCTGTCGTTCTTCTGGGCGATCGGGATGAACTTCTTCATGGAGGTCGCCAAGTTGCGGGCGGCCCGGCTCCTCTGGGCGCGCCTGGTCAAGCAGTTCGACCCGAAGAACCCCAAGTCGCTGTCGCTGCGCACCCATTCGCAGACCTCGGGCTGGTCGCTGACCGCGCAGGACGTGTTCAACAATGTGACGCGTACGTGCGTGGAGGCGATGGCCGCGACGCAGGGGCACACCCAGTCGCTGCATACGAACGCTCTCGACGAGGCGCTGGCGCTCCCCACCGACTTCTCGGCGCGGATCGCCCGTAACACGCAGCTCCTGCTCCAGCAGGAGTCCGGCACCTGCCGGGTCATCGACCCGTGGGGCGGCAGCGCGTACGTGGAGAAGCTGACGCGGGACCTCGCGGAGAGGGCCTGGCAGCACATCGAGGAGGTCGAGGCGGCCGGCGGGATGGCGAAGGCCATCGACGCGGGCATCCCCAAGCTCCGGGTGGAGGAGGCGGCCGCGCGGACGCAGGCGCGGATCGACTCCGGGCGGCAGCCGGTGATCGGCGTGAACAAGTACCGGGTGGAGACCGACGAGCAGATCGACGTGCTCAAGGTCGACAACTCCTCGGTGCGCACGCAGCAGATCGAGAAGCTGCGGCGGCTGCGCGAGGAGCGCGACGAGGTGGCGTGCCAGGAGGCGCTGCGCGCGCTGACGGCCGCCGCCGAGCGCGACCCGGGCCCGGGCCTGGAGGGCAATCTGCTGGCGCTGGCGGTCGACGCGGCGCGGGCGATGGCCACGGTCGGCGAGATCTCGGACGCCCTGGAGAAGGTGTACGGCAGGCACGCGGGGCAGATCCGTACGATCTCCGGTGTGTACCGCAAAGAAGCAGGAGAGTCCCCTTCCGTGGACCGCACCCGTGCGCTGGTCGACGCGTTCGAGGAGGCGGAGGGCCGCCGGCCGCGCATCCTGGTCGCCAAGATGGGCCAGGACGGCCACGACCGGGGCCAGAAGGTGATCGCCACGGCCTTCGCCGACCTGGGCTTCGACGTGGACGTCGGCCCGCTGTTCCAGACGCCGGGCGAGGTGGCGCGGCAGGCCGTCGAGGCCGACGTGCACATCGTGGGCGTCTCCTCGCTGGCGGCAGGACACCTGACGCTGGTGCCCGCGCTGCGCGAGGAGCTGGCCGCCGAGGGCCGCGAGGACATCATGATCGTGGTGGGCGGGGTCATTCCGCCGCAGGACATCGAGGCGCTGCACGAGGCGGGCGCGGCCTCGGTCTTCCCGCCGGGGACGGTGATCCCGGACGCGGCCCACGACCTGGTGACGCGGCTCGGCGCCGCGCTCGGCCACGAGCTGTGAGCCGCTGACCGGATGGCTGCGAAGATCGACATCGACGCTTATGTGCAGGGAGTGCTCGACGGGAAGCGCGCGTTCGTGGCGCGCGCGATCACGCTCGTCGAGTCGACGCGGGCCGAACACCGGGTGCTGGCGCAGCAGTTGCTGAGCCGGTTGCTGCCGCACGCGGGGGCGGCCCGGCGGATCGGGATCAGCGGGGTGCCGGGCGTGGGCAAGTCCACGTTCATCGACGCGCTCGGCACGATGCTCACCGGGCTCGGCCACCGGGTGGCGGTGCTCGCGGTCGACCCGTCCTCCAGCCGTACGGGCGGTTCCATCCTGGGCGACAAGACCCGGATGGAACGCCTGGCGGTGGACCCGGCCGCTTTCGTCCGCCCCTCCCCCACGGCGGGCACGCTGGGCGGGGTGGCCAAGGCGACCCGGGAGTCCATCGTGGTGATGGAGGCGGCGGGCTATGACGTGGTGCTGGTGGAGACGGTGGGCGTCGGGCAGTCGGAGACGGCGGTGGCCAACATGGTCGACACGTTCCTGCTGCTGACCCTGGCCCGTACCGGCGACCAGTTGCAGGGCATCAAGAAGGGCGTCCTGGAGCTGGCGGACGCCATCGCGGTGAACAAGGCGGACGGCCCGCACGAGCGCGACGCCCGCTCGGCGGCCCGCGAACTGGCGGGCGCGCTACGGCTGATGCACCCGGCGGACGCGGCCTGGACGCCCCCGGTGCTCACGTGCAGCGCGCGCGAGTCGACGGGGCTCGACACACTGTGGGACCGGTTGGAGCAGCACCGTACGGTCCTGGAATCCACCGGTCGGCTGGCGGCCAAGCGCCGCGACCAGCAGGTGGACTGGACCTGGGCCATGGTCCGGGACGAGCTGCTGGACAGCCTGTACAGCCACCCGGCGGTGCGGAAGCTCGCGCCGGAGCTCGAACAGCGGGTCCGGGAGAGCACGTTGACAGCGACGCTGGCGGCCGAGGAGATCCTCGGCGCGTTTCGCGGCGGCGAGTTCCGTGAGGGCGGTGCAGGCGGTTCGCGTCCCGAGGGCGGTGCGGGCGGTTCGCGTCCCGAGGGCGGTGCGGGCGGTTCGCGTCCCGAGGGCGGTGCGGGCGAGTCCGGCTGATCGCGTCGGCGCGGCGTGCTGAGGCGGAGGCGTGACCGAGGGGCCCCTGGTTCGTCCAGGAGACCTCAGGGTCTTCGCATGCCGTCCGGCGAGGGGCTCGGCGGGGCGGGCGCGGTGGCCTAGAAGGGTTCGGCGGCCCGGAGCAGTTCCCGCGGCAGGTACGGGGACTCGACGCGGATGTCCCAGCCGCGGCGGCGGGCGTGGCAGGCCAGTGCGAGGGCGTCGAGGTTGATGGCGGCGTTCGGATCGTCGGCGCGGTCGGCGACCTGGTAGTGGGCGCGGTGGGTTTCGAGCGCGTCGGCCAGGGCCAGGTTGAAGCTCTCCGCGTCGCCTTCCACGAGCTGCGACAGCAGGACGGCCGGCGGCATCGCGAAGCCCCAGTCCTTGGCTGCTTCGGCCTGCCGCAGAGCCCGCTCGGCCGCCGCTTCCGGGTCCGTACCCTTCAAGTAGGCGTGGAGGGCCTCGCGGTAGGCGCTGAACGCCGAGCCGTCCGGGGTGGCGAACGCCGGGCCGGTGAGGACGAGGGGGGCGAGGTCTTCGCGGGAGCCGGTGATGAGGGCGAAGGCGGTGGCCGTGTGCCAGAAGCCGGGTCCGGTCTGCTCGTCGCGCCGGGCCCGGAAGCGCAGGGGGCGGCCGTCGACGGTGACCTCGACCTCGGAGCCCGGCTCCGCCAGCGCGACGCGGAACAGTGCCGCGCCCATCTGTGAGGCCAGACGGACGTTCCTGAGCTGGGCGTCGGCGGCCCCGTACGACACACCCGCGCGCCACTTGAACAGGCGCTCCTGGTCACCCATGGTCCGGCCGAGCCGCCGGACGGCGTGGGGCTCTCCGTCCCCGGAGGCGAGCACTTCCGCGACGTGCTCCTCGTACAGCGCCTCGGCCTCCAGGTGCACCGTCCAGGCGAAGGACGGCCGCTCCACCGTCAGCGGGCCGTCGGCGAGCGCGGCCACCGCGTCCGGTCGCCTGTCCCGGCCGAACCCGGCGACTCGCGGGCCCCGGCTCTCGAAGCCGGTGACCAGCGCGTGCGGGAGGTAGTCGGTCCGGACGGCGGGCGACCAGCCCAAGGTCCGGGACGCGAGCGCGGCGAGGGCCAGGGGGATCAGCGGGAGCAGGGCGCCGAGGGAGGCGGAGGAGCTGTACAGCGCCGCGTGCCGGTTCAGGAGGTCGGCCAGCGAGGTGTCGAAGGCCTCCCGGTCCTCGGCGGCCAGCGCCCGCAACGCGTGCAGCTCCGCACTGCCGGACCGGTCCAGCAGGGGTTCGCCCGTCTCCTCGGCACGGGCACGGACGCGGTCCAGGGCGGCGTCGACGGCGGCGAGCTTGGCCTGCGCGCTCGGCGGGTACTCCTCCTCGTCGCCGGTGTCGTCCAGAGCCACGGCCATCAGTCCGGTGGCGAGTTCGCCGATGGGCGTCCCCCGGGTCTCCTCGACGAACTTGTCCCGGGCGAAGCGGAACGCCTCCCCGTGCCAGGTGGCCCGGTCCCTGAGGACCGTCAGACAGAGCGCGTCGATCCACTGCCCTGCCGTGACGCTCTCCGCGGGGGCGTCGTCGCCCCGGTCGTAACTCATGCCGAAGTTCACGTAGTCCAGGAAGATATGGAAACCGCCGTGGGGGTGGTAAGCGGCGTAGGCGACGGCCCCCGCCGCGGCCTCGGAGGCGTCCTTGAGAGCGGCCCTGGCCTCCGCAGTGTCCAGGTCGGGGGTCTCGACGGAGAGTGCGCCCAGGTAGTCCAGGAACTCGTCGGCGATCGCCTGCCACTCGTAGGTGGCCATCCGGCCGCCCTTCGACATGGACCGCACCTGGCCACCGATCCGGGTGGTGAAGTCCTCACGGGCCGCCGACACGACGGCCTCGGATATCTGGTGACGTTCTATGCGCACTGCCACTGCCCCGTTCCTTGATCGAACCTGGGTGACAGACTAGGCGCGGCCTCCGGCAGTCCGGCCGGCCCGTTACTCGTACCGGTACTTCAGCGAGTCCGCCTCCGTCTGCTCGATGTCGGCGATCGTCAGCTCCGGCATCCGCAGTTGGGCCAGTGTCACCTCGGCCGAGGTCGGCTGGGCGTCCGCCGGCAGCCACTGCTCCGGCTTCCAGGCGCCGCTGCGCAGAAGCGACTTGGGGCAGTGCGGGTAGACCTCCTCGATGCCCACCACCAGCGCACTGGCCGGTGGCTTGCCCACGGCGGTCAGCTGGGACAGCAGGTCGGGGCGGGTGGAGACGCAGGCCCGGCCGTTCACTCTGAGCGTCGTGGTGCGCCCGGGGATGAGGAACAGCAGCCCGGCCCGTCCGGTGGCGATGACGTTCTGCAGGGTGTCCAGGCGCTTGTTGCCGGTCGCGTCGGGTATCGCCACCGTCCGTGAGTCCAGGACGCTGACGAAACCGGTGGGGCCGCCGCGCGGGGAGACGTCGCAGTTGCCCTCGGCGTCCGCGCTGGAGATCAGGACCAGTGACGAGCAGCCGATCAACCGTCGGGTCTGATCGGTGAGTTCGGTCATCTGCTTGCGCAGTGCCGCGTCGCCGGGGAGTTCGTAGGCCAGGCGCAGCGCTTCCCGGTCGCGCAGGGCGTCGAGGCGGAGCGAGTCGAAGGCACTGCCGGCCAGAGGTGTCGTCATGCCCTTGACCCTAACGACCTGGCCCGCCACCGGGGGCCGCCGCCCCGGCGGCGGCGACCCGCGGTCGGTGCCCCGCGCGGCGACTTCGCGGACCAGGCCAGGACTTCCCCGGCGTGCCCGATGTCGAGGGCGCTGGTGGCTCGTCGAGCAGAACAGCGGGGGTTTCCTGCGCGAGGGCCATGGCGAGCCAGCAGCGCTGGCGCTGACCGCCGGAGAGCTGGGCGAGGCGGCCGTCCGGCCAGGGCAGCGGTGCCGGTGGCCTCCAGGGCGCGGGGGACGGCCCCCTCGCCCTCCCTCGACCACTGGCGGAACAGGCGCTGGTGCGGGTGGCGTCCGCGCCGTACGAGTCCGGCGACGGTGACCGCCGCTGACCCTGCGGCCCGTCCGCGACCCGCTGCGGTCACCGAGGGCGGTGGGAAACCGGAACACGGGGTTCCCACCGCCCTCGACGCATGTCCGGCGCTTGACCCGCCGCCCGCCGCCCGCCGCCCGCCGCCCGCCGCCCGCCGCCCGCCTAGTGGTACACGGCGATGAGCACATGTGCCAGCCCCGCCTCTTCGGGCACCCGTGCGGATTCCTCTCCACCCCGGTCGCGCCC
>NZ_JBHXJG010000255.1:0-10087 GCF_042723425.1 Streptomyces sp. NPDC058375
CAATGGGCCCATGCGCGCGGCCCGGCTGATCAAAATGGTGCTGCTCCTGCAGGCCCGCCCCGCGATGACCGCCGCCGAGCTGGCGGCCGAGCTGGAGGTGTCGGAGCGTACGGTCACCC
This sequence comes from Streptomyces sp. NPDC058375, assembly GCF_042723425.1. Classification (NCBI taxonomy): domain Bacteria; kingdom Bacillati; phylum Actinomycetota; class Actinomycetes; order Kitasatosporales; family Streptomycetaceae; genus Streptomyces; species Streptomyces sp. NPDC058375. The sequence goes on from NZ_JBHXJG010000255.1 coordinate 120, forward strand.
GGGACGCGCAGGCGCTGTCCGACGCGGGCGTCCCGGTGTACGCGGAGCGCGGGCGGGCCGGCGGCTACCGGCTCGTCGGCGGCTACCGTACCCGGCTGACAGGGCTCGCCCGGGACGAGGCGGAGGCGCTGTTCCTCTCCGGGCTGCCCGCCGCGCTGCGCGAGATGGGTCTGGAGGACGCCGCGTCGGCCGCCCGCCTCAAGGTGTCGGCGGCGCTGCTGCCCTCCCTGCGTGACGCCTCGTCCTCCGCCGCCCGCCGCTTCCACCTGGACGCGCCCTCCTGGTACTCCGAGCCGGACACCCCCGAACTGCTGCCCGCGATCGCCGACGCGGTCTGGGACGACCGGCTGCTGCGGACCCGCTACCGCCGGGGCGGCGGCCGTGACCGGTCCGGTACGGAGGTGGCGCGGGAGCTCGCTCCGTACGGTCTCGTCCTCAAGGCCGGGGTCTGGTACCTCTGCGCCCGGGCGGGCGAGGACTTCCGGGTCTACCGGATCGACCGCTTCACCGCCGTGGAGGCGGCCGAGGAGCGCTTCGAGCGGGACGAGGCGTTCGATCTGCCCGGGTTCTGGGCGGAGCGGGCCGCCGGCTTCGCCCGGTCCCTGCTGCGTACCGAGGTGACCGTACGGGTGTCCGGGCGCGGGGCGCGGATGCTCGTGTACGCCGGTGACCGGGCGGCGGCCGCGGCGGCGCTCGCGGCGGCCCCGGAGCCGGGTGCGGACGGCTGGCGCACGGTCACGCTGCCGGTGGAGTCGCTGGACGTGGCGTTCGGCCAGCTGCTGGCGCTGGGGCCGGAGTTGGAGGTCGTGGCGCCCGAGGAGCTGCGGGTGCGGTTCGCCGAGGCGGCCGAACGACTGCGCGAGTTGTATCGCTGAAAGGCTTCAATTCGGCGTCTGCGCGTGCGAGAGCCCCCGGCAGGCTGGATGCTGGACCCGTGATGGACGAAACGGAATTCTGGGAGATCATCGACAGCACCCGCGAGGCCGCCGAGGGCGACCCCGAGGACCACGCCGATCTGCTGGTGGAACGGCTGGTGCAGCTCGATCCCGATTCCGTGCTGGACTTCGCCCGGCACTTCGAGGCCCGCTACAACCGCGCCTACGCCTGGGACCTGTGGGGGGCTGCGGCCGTGCTGCTGGGCGGGGCGAGCGACGACGCGTTCGACTACTTCCGCTGCTGGCTGATCGGCCAGGGCCGGGAGGTCTTCGAGGGGGCGCTGCACGATCCGGACGGCCTGGCGGAGCTGCTGGACGACTTCGACGAGGAGATCGACGGGGACGGCGAGGACCTGGGTTACGCGGCCGACGAGGCGTACGAGCAGCTCACCGGGGCGGTCGCGCCGGACCTGGGGCTGCCGCCGCAGCCCGCCGAGCCGCTGGGCTCCCCGGTCGACTTCGAGGACGAGGAGGCGCTCGCCGCCCGCTTCCCCGAGCTGTGGGACCGCTTCGGGCCCCGCTGACCCGGGCTTCGTCAGGCGGGGCCGAGCGAGCGGCCCATGCAGACGTCGTCGACGTAAGCCCCGTTCAGGAAGAACTCCCCGGGCAGTACGCCTTCGACGGCGAAGCCCTCGGAGGCGTACAGGGCGCGGGCGGGGGTGTTGTGGCCGAGCACCCGCAGCGTGATCCGGTTGGCGCCCTGGCGGCGGGCCTCGGCGAACGCGGCCCGCAGCAGGGCCCGCCCCACCCCGGCCCCGCGCGCCCAGGTCGCCACGGCGAGGCCCCGTATCTGGCGGACGTGGGCGTTGGAGGCGAGCGGAGTGGGCGGGACGAGGCGGATGTACCCGGCGACGGCCACCTGACCGTCCGCCGCCTCCGCCTCCACCAGGAGGAAGTCCTCCGGCCCGTGCCCCTCGTCGAAGAAAGGCTCGTACGGGGGGACGGGCCTGGGCAGGACCGCGTGCAGCGTCGACCAGGTGGACCGGTCGAGCTCGGCGAGCGCGTCGTCGTCGGCGAGCACGGCGGGGCGGACGGGGCGGAGTACGGGGGCGACCATGGGGTCACTGTGCCACGCGGTGTTCCCCGTGTTCGAGGCGTTTCATGGGGCAGGATGGGCCCATGCCGAGCTCCCGTATCGCCGTCAGCGGATCGTCCGGACTCATCGGAGCGGCGCTGGTGCGCTCGCTGCGCGCCGACGGGCACGAGGTGGCCCGCCTGGTGCGCCGGCCCGCCAGAACCGGCGACGAGGTCGAGTGGGCCCCCGAGCGGGGTTACGTGGACGTCGCCGGCCTCGTCGGCTGCGACGCGATCGTGCACCTGGCCGGGGCCGGGGTGGGCGACCACCGCTGGACCGACGCCTACAAGCGGGAGATCCGCGACAGCCGGGTGCTGGGCACCGCGGCCGTCGCCGAGGCCGTCGCCTCGCTCGACACCCCGCCCCGGGTGCTGCTCTCCGGGTCCGCCATCGGCTTCTACGGCGACACCGGGGACCGCCCGGTGGACGAGAGCGCCCCGCCCGGGGACGGGTTCCTGCCCTCGGTCTGCGAGGAGTGGGAGGCGGCCACCGCCGCCGCCGAGGAGGCGGGCGTGCGCACCGTGCACGCCCGGACCGGACTGGTCGTCGGCCGCGAGGGCGGCGCCTGGGGCCGGCTCTTCCCGCTCTTCAAGGCGGGTCTGGGCGGGAAGCTGGGCGACGGCAGCCAGTTCTGGAGCTTCATCGCGCTGCACGACCATGTCGCGGCGCTGCGCCACATCCTGGACACGGAGGCGCTGACCGGGCCGGTGAACCTGACCGGCCCGAAGCCGGTCACCAACGCCGAGGTGACCGCCGCGATGGGCCGGGTGCTGCGCCGGCCGACCCTGTTCCCCGCGCCGGCGCCCGCGCTGAAGCTGGTGCTCGGGGAGTTCGCGGAGGACGTACTGGGCAGTCAGCGGGTCATCCCGGCGAAGCTGCTGGACTCCGGCTTCTCGTTCGCCTTCCCCGACATCGACGGGGCGATCCGCGCCGCACTGCGCTGAGCCGGGCGGTGCCTGCCGGGCGGGGGCGCCCCGGGCCGGGCGGGGCCTGTGCGACCGCCCGGAACCGTCTTGCGCGCGGTCGGACCCCGTGTGCGACCCCATGCCCCGGTGCTCCCCGGCGCGCGTCTGACCCAGTATCAGCCATCCTCCTAGGCTCGATGCGAACTCCGGCTTTCCGGGGACCTGTTGGGGGCAAGAACCCCCCACCAGTCACACCGACTCGGGGAGGGGCACGTGCGCAGCACGGCACATCACGCAGACGTGATCATCATCGGGGCCGGAACAGCCGGCCTGTCAGCGGCCCACCTGCTGACCCGCGCAGGGCTCGGCGTCAGTGTTCTGGAGGCCGCGCCCCGGGTGGGCGGCCGGCTCGCCACCGACGAGGTGGACGGGTTCCGGCTCGACCGTCTCGGCCCGCTGCTCTGCACCGCCTGGCCCGAGCTGACCGGCGCTCCGGGGCTCGGCGCCCCGGAGCTACGGGAGTTCGCGCCGGGGGTCCTGGTGCACAGCGAGGGCCGCCGCCAGCTCACCGGCGACCTACGGAGCGCGAGGGGCGCACTCAAAGCGGCACGCACCCGATCGAGCGCCCCCTGGGCCCACCGCGCTCCGCGTACGCCCCGCGCTCTCCGGGCTTCCGGGGTTCCTGCGGCTTCCGGCGCCGCCGGTTCGGCGCAGAGCGCATACGGGTACGAGCCCGGCACCCCGGCGCGCGGCGGCGGCCGGGGCGGCGTGGTGGCCGGCGCGATCGACCGGGCCCGGCTGGGCGCGGCGCTGCACCGGCTGGCGGTCATGCCGGACGCCCGGCTGCTGGCCCGCCCGGAGCGGTCGGCGGCCGAAGCCCTGGCCGGTGCCGGGCTGCCCGGCCGTACGGTGGACGGCGTCCTGCGCCCGCTCCTGTCCACGCTGCTCAGCGACCCCGCCCTCACCACGTCGAGCCGGTCCGCCGACCTCGCGCTGCGCGACTACGCACGCGGCGGTCTGTGCGTACCGGCGGGCGGGTCGGCCGCACTGCCGGAGCTGCTGGCGGCCTCTCTGCCGCCGGGCACGGTCCGGACCGGGGTGCATGTGACGGCCGCCGACATCACCTCCGTACGCACCAATGAGCACGGCGAACTGGGGTGCCGCTCCCTACTGCTGGCGACCGGCGCGGGGGCCGCGGCAGAGCTGCTGCCCGGGCTGCGGGTGCCGTCCTTCCACCCGGTGACGGTCCTTCACCACACCGCGCCCGCCGCACCGCCCACGGGCAGGTCGCTCGTGCTGGACGGCGACCGGTCGGGCCCGGTGGCGTACACCGCGGTGATGAGCGAGGTCGACCCCTCGCGCGCGCCGGAGGGCCGGACGCTGATCACCTCGACGGTGCTCGGAACCCCGCCGCCGGACCTGGACCGCTCGGTGCGGGCGCAGTTGGCGGCGCTGTACGGCGTGCCCACGGACGGCTGGGAGTTACTGGCGGCCCATCACGACCCGGAGGCGGTGCCCGCGATGGAGACCCCGCACGATCCGCGCCGCCCGGTGCGGGTGCTGGCCGGGCTGTACGTGTGCGGCGACCACCGCGACACGAGCACGGTCCAGGGCGCGCTGCACTCGGGCCGCCGGGCGGCGGAGGCGATCCTCACCGACCTGGGCGTCGGGGGCGCGTACGAGGGGAGCCTGCCCCGGGCCGCGTGAGCCCCGGCCCGGGTTCCGCGGGCGCGGGCTCAGCCGAGAGCCGCGACCCGGTCGCGGTATCCGCGTACGGGGACGGCGTCCCGGTACGGCTCCAGGCTGCGCTCGAAGGCGCGTACGTACTCCGTGGCGCGCACCGAGCGCATCTCGGCCGCCTGCTGGGCCGCCTCCGCACCGAGCTGGCAGGCCTGCTCCAGCTCGCCGAGGCCGAGGCGGGCCGAGGCCAGGACCACCCGGCAGAACAGCCTGCTGCGGGCGTACGCCGGGGCACGCAGCTGGAGCGAGCGCTCGGCGTGCTGGGCAGCGGCCCTCCACTGCTGGAGGTCGCGGTGGCAGTGGCCCAGCTCGTCGGCGAGCTGTGCCTCGTCGAAGGTGCGGGCCCAGTGCGGCACCTCGTCGCCGGGGCGCGCGGTCTCCAGGGCGTGTTCGGCCCGGGTCAGGGCGGCGGTGCAGGAGCGCGCCTCGCCCAGCACCCCGTGGCCTCGCGCCTCGACCGCGTGCAGCAGCGCCTGGACGAGGGGCGGGGCGGCCGAGCCGATGCCCTGCTGGGCGACCCGGGCGAGCTGGACGGCTTCCCTGCCGTGCCCGAGGTAGACCGCCTGCCGGCTCATCGTGATCAGCACGTAGGCGCCGTAGCCGCGGTCCCCGGCGGCCTGGGCGAGCCGCAGCGCCTGGACGAAGTACCGCTGGGCGAGGCCGTGGGCGGCGATGTCGTACGAGGTCCAGCCGGCCAGCCGGGTCAGGTCGGCGACCGCGGCGAACAGCCGCCGCCCGGTGGTCTCGCCGTACGTGCCCCGGAGCATCGGCTCGGCCTCGTGCTCCAGATACCGCACGAGGGCCTGCCGGGCGTGGCCGCCGCCGTACGCGTGGTCGAGGGTGCGGAACAGCTCACCGACCGAGCGCAGCGCGGCAACGTCCCCCGCGCCGACCCGCTGGCCGGGGCCCCGGTCCGTCTGGCGCTGGCGCGGGACCACGGGCAGCGCCCCGGCCCCGGGGTGCGTACCGGCGGCGGGCGGGTGCGCCGCGGCCGGATGCGATGCGGCGGGATGCGATGCGGCCGGGTGCGTGGCGGCCGGGCCCGAGGGCGTGAGCCGATGCGGTCCGGCGGGCGGGCGCGACAGGCCCCGGGCCTCGGTGCGCAGCGCCCCGTCCGTACGCCCCGGATCCAGGCGCCCCGCAGCAGTGGCCCCGGCCTCTCCCCCGGCCCGGCGGGCGGCCCCGCCGTCCCGGGCCACCCATTCGTCGGCCCGGCCGATCAGCCAGTCGCGGCTGGGGACGACGAGGCCGGCGGGCGTGAACGCGATCTTGCGCAGCTCCGTGTGCGTACCGGAGTCCTTGCGCCAGAGGCCGCTGACGATGTCGACGGCCTCGGTGGGGCTGGCCGCGAACTCCAGCCCCGCGTAGACGGGTGCGCAGGCGTCGAGCCCGAGGTCCTGCGCGGAGAGCCGCCGCCCGAGCCGCCGGGTGAAGACCTCGGCGATCAGCGCGGGCGTGGTGCCGCGCGGCTGCTGCCCCCGCAGCCAGCGGGTGACCGAGGTCTTGTCGTACCGCAGGTCGAGGCCGTGTTCGAGGCCGAGCTGATCGACCCGGCGGGCCAGGCCGGCATGGGAGAACCCGGCTTCCGCGATGAGTGAGGCGAGGCGGCGGTTGGGCGTGCGCTGCGGGGGTCGTTCCGACATCAGCTGTACGGTCTCCTGCCTTCGGGGCCGGACGGGCAGCCCTCATGGGAACGGCGCGAATTTAGCGGCCACCGGGGCGGCCATCGCCACCCTTTGCTCCACGTTCATCCGATCGTGTGAGGATTCCGGACGGAGCTGACGAAAACGCCCGACACATGAGTGCGCGACCGGCGTGACATGAGAGCGCGACCGGCGTGCCCGTGCGGCGGCCGTTCCACCTGCCGGGGGGCCGTTCGGGCGACGGTCGTACAGTGGATGCGGGCGCGATCAGTGCAGGGCGCCGTCATCCCGGGGACACCCCTCCGGGCAGTACGGGGCCCACAGAGGGAGGCATCGGTGAGCGAGCTGCGGTTCGTCCGTCTGGGCTTCGGCGAACAGGCCGTCGAGTACACGGAGGCCTGGCAGAAGCAACGCGAGGTGCACGCGGACCGGTTCGAGGACCGGGTGCCGGACACCTGTCTGCTGCTGGAACACCCGCCCGTCTACACCGCGGGGCGGCGTACGGCCGACAACGAGCGTCCGCTCGACGGCACCCCGGTCATCGACGTGGACCGTGGCGGGAAGATCACCTGGCACGGTCCGGGCCAGCTCGTCGGCTACCCGATCCAGAAGCTGCCGCGTCCGGTCGACGTCGTCGCACACGTGCGCCGGCTGGAGGACGCGCTGATCCGTACGGCCGCCGACTTCGGCGTGGAGACGTCCCGGGTCGAGGGCCGCAGCGGGGTCTGGGTCCTCGGCGACCCGGTCGAGCAGCGGCCGCTGCTGGGCGGGCTCTCGCTGGACTTCGACCCGAGGCTCCAGGACGAGGAGTTCGACGCCCGGCTGAACGGCCCGGAGTACGCCCCGTCCAACGCGGGCCAGCGCCGCGAGGACCGCAAGCTGGCCGCGATCGGGATCCGGGTCGCCAAGGGCGTGACGATGCACGGCTTCTCGCTCAACGTGAACCCGGACAACACCTGGTTCGACCGGATCGTGCCGTGCGGCATCCGGGACGCCGGGGTCACGTCCCTCTCAGGCGAGCTGGGCCGGGAGATCACGGTCGAGGAGGTGCTGCCGGTCGTCGAGAAGCACCTGCGGGACATCCTGGAGAACGCGGACCTCGCACCGCGCGAGGTGGAGCGGCCGAAGGCGTCGGCCCCGGCCTGAGGGACCGGCCGGCCGTACCGGCCAGTAGCCGTCAGACGCTCCGACCACAGCCACCGGCCGGGGAATAGGCCCCGTCGGCCGCAGGTTGGCCAGACGTAAGGCCGTTCGATGTAGGGGCGTACCCTGGTGTTCGCCGAAGAATCCAAAGCGATTCCCTCGCGCATCGCTCGCGCATCCCACGCGAACCCGACGCGAATCCAACGCAGCAGAGAGCAAAGGGGAGCCGGAGTGTCCGCTGTCGCACCCGACGGGCGCAAGATGCTGCGCCTGGAGGTCCGGAACAGCCAGACCCCCATCGAGCGCAAGCCCGAGTGGATCAAAACGCGGGCGAAGATGGGCCCCGAGTACAAGCAGCTCCAGCAGCTGGTGAAGGGCGAAGGGCTGCACACGGTCTGCCAGGAGGCGGGCTGTCCCAACATCTTCGAGTGCTGGGAGGACCGCGAGGCCACCTTCCTCATCGGCGGCGACCAGTGCACCCGGCGCTGCGACTTCTGCCAGATCGACACGGGCAAGCCGCAGGCGCTGGACCGTGACGAGCCCCGCCGCGTCGGCGAGTCGGTCGTCACGATGGACCTGAACTACGCCACCATCACCGGCGTCGCCCGCGACGACCTGGAGGACGGCGGGGCCTGGCTGTACGCGGAGACCGTCCGCCAGATCCACACGCTCACCGCGGAGCGGGAGGCGGGCGCGACCAAGGTCGAGCTGCTGATCCCCGACTTCAACGCGGAGCCCGAGCAGCTCGCCGAGGTCTTCTCCTCGCGCCCCGAGGTGCTCGCGCACAACGTGGAGACGGTGCCGCGGATCTTCAAGCGGATCCGCCCCGGCTTCCGTTACGAGCGTTCCCTGGAGGTCATCACGCGGGCACGCGAGGCCGGCCTGATCACCAAGTCGAACCTGATCCTCGGCATGGGCGAGACCCGCGAGGAAGTCAGCGAGGCGCTCCAGGACCTGTACGACGCGGGTTGCGAGCTCATCACGATCACGCAGTACCTTCGCCCCTCCGTACGGCACCACCCGGTCGAGCGCTGGGTGAAGCCGCACGAGTTCGTCGAGCTGAAGGACGAGGCCGACGCGATCGGCTACTCCGGCGTGATGTCGGGTCCGCTGGTGCGGTCCTCGTACCGCGCGGGCCGTCTCTTCCAGCAGGCGATGGAGGCGCGCGGCCTCGCCGCCGGGAGCGTCCAGGCCGCACCGGCCGTGTGAATCCGCTCACGAGATACTACCGAGCAGTAACCGCGTAGGCGAAGCGGTCCGGACGCTCCCCGCAGGTGAGGGACGCGTACGGACCGCTTCGGCGTGCGCGGCGCCGGAATCAAGGCTTCATTGGTGTTTGACCGCCCGGTCATGCGCTGGTAACACCAAGCAGTGACCCTAGGTACACGTGCGGCAGCGACTCCAGCCGCCGCCGTCACTGCTTCCCGCACTCATCCGCGCCCCGAGGCGCATCCATTCCGAGGGGGAACACCACGATGCAGGCCGCACCGGTCCGCGCCCACGCCCTTCCGTCCGTCACCACCGCCCTGCGGGCCGTCGAGTCGCTGCTGCTGAGCAGCGGCCAGCGCACCGCCCGCCGCAACGCCTGGACGGCCGTCCTGGAGGACCGCCGCCGCGCCAAGGACCGGGTGGAGGCCCAGTACGTCCTGGAAGCCGTGGCCGGCCACCGTTCCTAGCTGGCTGCCACGTTCCCGGGTAGCTACCGCGTTCCCAGGTAGCTCCCACGTTCCTAGGTCGCTCCCTCGCCACGTAAACTTCAGTACATGGCGAGGAAGGCAAAAACTGAAGGCGCGGACAGCGCCGAGAACGCGGGGCGACTCAAGCAGATCGCCCTGACCTACAAGATGACCAGGCGGACCGACAGCAAGATCGGTCTCATCGTCGCGGGTGTCGGAATCGTCACGTTCGGTGTCCTCCTCGGCATCGGCTTCGTGATCGGACACCCGGTCTATCTGGGCATCCTGGGCTTCGTCCTGGCCGTCCTCGCGATGGCGATCATCTTCGGCCGACGCGCCGAGCGGGCGGCCTTCGGACAGATGGAGGGCCAGCCCGGAGCGGCGGCCGCCGTCCTGGACCGGATCGGACGCGGCTGGACGACCACCCCCGCGGTGGCGATGAACCGCAGCCAGGACGTCGTCCACCGGTCGGTCGGCAAGGCCGGCATCGTCCTGGTGGCCGAGGGCAACCCGAACCGGGTGAAGGGCCTGCTGGCGTCCGAGAAGAAGAAGATGGCCCGCATCGTGGTGGACGTCCCGGTGCACGACATCATCGTCGGCAACGGCGAGGGCCAGGTGCCCCTGAAGAAGGTCCGCACCAAGATGCTGAAGCTCCCCCGCGTCCTGACCGGCCCGCAGGTGACCACCACCAACGACCGGCTGCGCGCGATGGGCGACCTGATGAGCAACATGCCACTGCCGAAGGGCCCGATGCCGAAGGGCATGCGGATGCCGCGCGGCGGAAAGATGCGCTGACCTCGACATATACGTGAAACGGGGCGGCCCCCGGACCGATGACCGGTCCCGGGGGC
>NZ_JBHXJG010000256.1:0-9988 GCF_042723425.1 Streptomyces sp. NPDC058375
GGCCGGGTCCGCGGGCCCGGACCGCACGGGCCCCCGGGGGGCGTGAGGCTCAGCCCAGCACCTTGCTCGCCCCCGCCCGGCCCCACAGCAGGGCCGCGCCGAACGACAGGGCCGTCGTCGCCGCCGTCACCCCGACCACGAGCGCCACGGCGGCCGGGCCGCCGAGGTCCGCCCGGACGAAGGCGTCGGCGAGGACGCCCAGCACGAGGACGTGCACCAGGTAGGCCCCGAACGACGCCTCGGACAGCCGGGCCAGCGTGGGGCGCATCCGCTCCGGGACGCGTACGCCGTGCAGGGAGACCAGGACACCGCAGCTGAACAGGGCCACCAGGATGTGCGCGTACGGGATCGCGTAGTGCACCTCGTGCTGGTACGCGGTCACCCCGGCGAGTCCGGCCGCCGCGAGCAGCAGCCAGGGCCACCGCCGCCGGCCGTACGTACCGGCGGGGGCGGCGAGCAGCAGCGCCCCGAGCACCGCGTAGATCAGCTGGTACGGAGCGAACGTCCAGCCGAAGCGCGGCAGTTCGCGGTCGACGGCCTCGGCCAGATCGCCGAGGAGCGACGGGGCGGCCGCCAGGACCAGCAGTACCACGCCGAGGCCCCACGGCCGCTTGCCCGCCCGGACCAGGACGACCAGGCCCAGGACCATGATCACGGGGAGGTAGGCGTACAGGTACCAGAGGTGGTAGGCGGGGCGGACCGAGGCGAACACGGAGTCCAGGGCGAGTTGGCGGAGCGGGTCTTCGTTGGTGTCGCGCAGCTTGCCCCAGGCGAGGTAGAGCGCGGTCCAGACGGCGAGGGGCACGACGATCCGCACGATGCGCCGCCGCAGCCGTGCGCCGTCCTTCGGCGGGGCTCCGACCAGGACCACCCAGCCCGCGATGGCGAAGAAGAGCGGCACGGCGAACCGCCCGACGGAGTCGGCGGTCAGCCCGGCCCCGTACGTGCCGGGCCCCTGCGACGCCGTACGCCCCACCGTGTTCACGAACGCCGATCCGGCGTGGAGGCCGATCACGCCGACCGAGCAGAGCAGCCGGATCAGGTCGATGTCGTAGCGGTGCTCGCGGACGGGACGAGGGACCTCGGGGAACGACGGGGCAGGAGCGGGGGCGGAGGCGGGGGGCGTGGTGGACATGGTCCTCAGGGGGTGGGCGGTGCGGTACGAAGGGACGGGGCGGCGCGATCCTCGTCGGCGGCGGACCGGGGCGCGGGGACCACTTGGCCGGCGCCCTGGTCCGGATCGCCGAACGGGTCGGGCAGTCCGGTGAGTTCACGTAGCACCGCGAGGTTCTCCCGGGTCACCGACCACAGCATCTGCTGCCGGTCGTGGACGTCGGCCACCGCCGCCGGGTGGTCGGCCAGCACGGCGAGAGCCCGCTCCGCGAGCCGGACGCCGAGGGCCCGTTCGTGGACGGAGACGCCCCAGTCGGGCCGGTCGATGTCGGCGAGGAAGTAGGCCAGCTTGGGGTGCGAGACCAGGCTGATGACGGGGGTGCCGCAGCCGAAGGGGATCATCCCGGCGTGCCCGCGCATCCCGATCACCAGCCGGGTCCGCCGGTAGAGGTCCCGAATGGCGTCGTTGGAGAGCAGGTACAACGGTTCCACGGGGAGGGTGAGGCCGTGTTCCCGGCGCAGATCGTCGACGAAGCGTTCGTCGGCGGGCATGTGCGCGGCGTAACGGACCTGCGCCGAGGCGGAGATGGCCCGGATCGCCGCGGCCATCTCCGCGAGGAAGTGCCCGTAGTCGTGGCCGAAGCGGAGCCCGGCCCGGTCGTAGGCGCAGTTGATGAGGACGGTGTCCTCGCGTACGGCCGGTTCGGCGAGGCGGGGGTCGAGGTGGCGGGCGACCGTGGTGGGGCAGGGCTGGTAGCGCACCTTGTCGCGGAGGGAGTCGGGCAGTAGCTCCCGGACCCGGGCGACGGAGCCGTGGTTGCGCAGCCCGAAGAACGCGGACCGCTCGACCAGGGCCCGCAGGGAGGCCGCGAACCGCTCGCGGCGGTAGCGCTGGCCGTCGAAGACGTTGTAGCCGACGGCGAAGACGGCCAGGGGCGCGGTGATCCGGGCGAGTACGTCGTCGGGGATGTTCCACTGCCAGCCGCTGTTGCCGTTGGGCGCGGTGTCGGGGAGGAAGAGCCCGCCGCCGCCGACGATCACCGCCCGCCGGGCGTTGAGGCGTTCGAGGCCGGCCTCGTCGACCAGCAGGTGCGCGTGCTGCTGGTGCCAGCGGTCGGGGCCGGTGTCGGCGGTGAAGCAGCTGCGGACCGCCTCGGGCAGCACCTTGTCGCCCGCGTTCTCGTCCCCGTCCGCGAACAGGGCGACGTGGGCGAGCTGTTCACTGGGCGGGGTGCCTGTCGGGGTGGCGCCTGCCGCGACCATCTCGGACGTACGGGCGTACCAGGCACGGCAGTTGGCGTCGGTCGGGTCGGATTCGAGACCGTTGAGCGCGTACGACCGGGCGTCCTCGGTGCGGCCCAGCAGCCAGGCCAGGCGGGCGAGTTGGCCGAAGGCTCGGGGCGCAAAGTCCGATGAGGCGGTGGCCAGGAGGAGGTGCGTCTCGGCCTCCTCGTACCGCGACAGCGCCATCAGGCAGACGCCGAGCGTCTCGTGGCAGCGCGGCAGGTCGGGGCGGCCCGCGACGGCCTCGCTGAGCAGGGCGACGGCCTCGTCGTGACGACCGCGCCCCCGATGGATCTCGGCGAGCTGCCGGACCAGGTCGACCGGCGGCCGGGGCCCGTCGGGGAACGGGAGCGCGAGGTGCAGCAGCAGGTCGGGGTGTTTCGCGCCGGGGAGGGCGAGGTAGGCGGCGCGGAACGCCTCGTCGTCCAGGTCGTGGCGCGCCCGGACGGAGTGGGCGGGGCCGGAACAGCTCGTATGCGCATCGGCGAAGTTCAGAACGACGACGCCCTCGGGGACCGGTAGGTCGTCGCGGAGCCGCAGCGCCCGGAAGTCGTACCGGGAGTCCAGGGGTACGAGGAGGCTCTCCGGGATGTCCCGCGCGGCGGCGGGCGGTACGGGATGGCCGAGGTCCTGGCGCTGGATCACCAGGAGCCCGTCGTCGGGGATGCCGCCACGCGGGTCCGGGGCACCGTCCGGACCGGGGCGCGGCACGGCGGCCACGCCCGTACGGAGTTGCAGCAGGGCGTCGAGCCGGCCGAGGACGACCAGGGCGGGGGTGAGGGCGAGCACGGTGTCGTACCCGTCGAGGCCGAACACGTCCTGGGGCCCGCCTGCCGTGCGCGGGATCAGCCGGGGGTGCAGTCGGCGGGCGGCGTCGAAGGCAGCGTCCGGCAGGCCGGGGTGCAGGACGACGACGTCCTCGCAGAGGTCCGGGTTGCTCAGGGCGAGGCTGCGCAGGAGGGCGTGGAGCCCGGGCAGTTGGCCCGCGTCGGCGACGTACACCGCGAAAGCGATCCGCCGCTTCCCGGTGACGGCGCGGCGGTCGTCGGCGGAGGCGGATCCCGCCACGGGAGCGGAGACGGAACCGGGAGCGGAGGCCGAACCGGGGATGGAGCCGTTCGTCGTCATCTGAGAGTGATCCTCACTGCGGTGGCGTCCGTGGTCCCGGTCCGCGATCCGATCCACTCCCGCTCACACGGGGACAGAGCCGCCGGTCCTTCGAACCCGATGAGGTCCACCCGGGCGGGGGTGCCCAGGAAGTCGAGGAGCCGCAGCACGGTGTACGCGGTGCTCGGGTGCCCGTCCCCGTCCGCCGTCCCCCCGAGCAGCGCCGGATCGTGCAGCGGGCGGCGCAGCGTCGCGTCGCCGATGCGGTCCTGCGCGCCGGGGACGAGCCGGCTGCGCAGGGCGAGCCGCCAGTGCGGGAGCGGGTCGCCGAAGACCAGCCGGGCGGCTGCCCGCCGGTCCCACCGGGCGCCCTTCCACGGGGCGTCGCCGAGCAGGGTGACGGCGTGCAGGTCGGTTCGGGCGGTGGGGGCGGCGTGGCGTACGGCGTCGCAGCGCACGACGAGGTCGTAGCCCTCGATCAGAGCGGCCAGCGAACTGCCGGGCCGCTGCTCCTGCTCGGCGGTACGGGGCGTGTCGGCGACCACGCACACCGTCCGGCCCGCGACGAGCCGGCGCAGACCGGGTACGCCGATGGGCTCGGCCCCGCCGAGCAGCGGGTCGGCCATCGGGTCGCGGTCCGAGAGACGGCGGTGCTCGGCGTAGAGCGCGGCGAGCCGGCGTACGGCCGGGTCGGCGGCCCCGCGTTGGGCGGTGCGGAGCCGGACGAGCTCGGTGAAGGCGGCGCGGGCCTCGGCGGCGGGCAGGTGGCGGGAGAGGCGGATGCCCTCTGAGCCGTTCTCGCTCCCCTCCCCCGCGAACAGCGCCAGCGCCTCGTCGATGCGGTCGCCCGCGGCGCGGAGGGTGGCGATCCGGCGTTCGACGTCGCGCGAGGCGGCGGGGTTCTGCTGGAGCCCGAGGTGGCGTTCGTACGCGGTGATCGCCTCCTCGCCCCGGCCGAGCGCGTCCAGGGCGCTGCCGCGCAGCCGCCAGGCGCCCTTCGAGCGGGCGCGCAGGGCGATCGCCTCGTCGGCGAGGGCCAGGGCGAGGCGGGCCTCGGCGTCGCCGCCGCTGTCGAGGGCCTGCTGTCCGGTCCGCAGCAGCGCGTCGAACGCGTCGGCTCCAGGGGTGGAGCACGCGGTGGTCAGGGCGCCGATCGACGCGATGAGCCGGGTGCGGCGGGCGTCGGTGAGGGGGCCGGAGGCGGCGAGCGCGGCGAGGTGGTCACCGCAGAGCCGCAGGGCGGCCAGGAGCGCCGGGTCCGGTCCGCCGCCGGGGCGTTCCCGGGTCGGCGTCCCCGGCCGTCCCGCTATCGCACGTACTGACGTGAGCAGCCCGGTGAGGGTCTGGCCCATGCTCGTTCCGCCGTTCTGTGAGTCGGACGCCGGCACCGGGGTCCGTGCCCCGGTCCCGGCCCCGGGTCAGAGGCCCAGGGTGCTGCGGGTGCGCCGTACGGTGCGGCGCAGCCGGACCGCCGCGCCCCGGGGGCCGCCGCCGGGCAGGGTGAGGCTCTGCAGGCGGCGGCGCTTGAAGTAGTGCTGGGTGGTGGGGTCCAGGTGCTCCCGCAGCCAGGCTTCGGCGTCGGGGCGCAGCCCGGGGTTGAGCTTGGCCTGCATGCAGTAGCCGACGGTCCGCACCAGCGGGGCGAGGGTGTCGGGCGCGGTGCGCGGCAGGCGGGGGACGGCACCGGGGCCCTGTGCGTCCGGGGCGTCCTGCGTGACCGGGCCGTCTGGGCACTGCGAGCCGTCCAGGGCGCCCGGGCCTCCCAGGGCGTCCAGGTCGGGGACCAGGTGGTCGGTGATCGTCAGCGGGACGCGGTTGCTGTTCTCGTACGGGGTGATCCGGTCGAGGACCAGCCGGGTGCCGACGCGGGCGACGGGGATGCCGTAGTACGCGGCGGCGGTGAACATCGCGGTGGAGAAGCAGCCGACGACGAGGGTGGGCGCGCACCGCTCGTACAGCGTCTCGGCGAGCAGCGGGCTGTCCAGCGTGGTGAGTTGTACGCCGAGTTCGGCGGCGGCCTCGTCCAGGGCGCGGGAGTAGCGGGCCGGGGCGGTGGGGTGCGGCTTGAAGAGGATCGAGGTGTGCCCGGCGCGGGCGGCTCCGCGCAGCATCCGGATGTGCAGGTCCTCTTCCTCCTCGGGGGTGAGGATGGTGAGGGCGGCGAGGTACTGGCCGAGCAGCATCGCGGTGGGGGCGGCGGCCTCGGCGGCGGCGAGGCCCTTGTCGCCCTCGGCGGCTGCGGCGATCTCGGAGAGGACGGCGCGGAAGGCGTCGTCGGGGACGAGTTCGGGTTCGACGCCGGCCTCGGCGAGGAGGAGCGGGCGCAGTCCGGTGACCAGGTCGAGGTGGAGGACGCGGCGGATGCGGCAGGCGATGGACTGGGGCATCCGGTTGCGGGTGGGCCCGTAGCTCATCAGGCCGTCGGCGTAGACGTGGACGGCGCTCTCGGAGAAGATCGCGGCCAGCGCGCGGGCCGGGTTGACCTGGATGGACTCGACGGCGAGGTCGACGGGGGCCTCGGGGTCGATGTCCCAGGCGAGGCGGAAGGCCCGCTGCCACAGGACGGTCTCCTCGGAGCGGGGGCCCCAGCCGCTGGGGTGGTGCGGGCTGATGGCCTCGTTCCAGTCGACGACGGCGTCGAAGCGGGCGGCGAGGGAGCCGTAACCGCGCATCTCCTCCAGGCGCAGGGCGGTCTCGGGGACGGCCGCGTTGTTGGAGACCAGCAGGATGCGGTGGCTGTCGGTGGCCCGGCCGAACTGTCCGGCGTCGAGCGCGGCGGCGAGGGTGGCCGCGCCGTACAGGGTGGAGACCTGGAAGATCTGGGTGCGCGCGGGCAGGGGTGCGGGCGTGGCTGCGGGTGTGGCGGTCATCGGTCAGGCGGCCTTCTGCTTGGTCTGCTTGGTGCGCAGACGGCTGAGCAGCGTGCCGCGCTTGTCGTCGATCATCGTCAGGGTGCGGTCGAGCACGTCCTGCGGCATCCGGCCCAGCGCGGCGGTGGACTCGGCGCGCAGCCGGCGGGCGGTGGCGGGCTCGTAGTCGTCGACCTTCTCGTTGTGGAAGGCGATCATCGCGCAGTAGGTACGGACGGCCTTCGGCAGCAGGGTGTCCGCGTCCCGGTCGGCACGCAGGGTGTCGAGCAGCGTGTCGTAGGAGGCGAAGAAGTCGAGCTGCCGGGCGTCCTTGATCTGGGTCAGGGAGGTGGTGACCCCGCGCCGGTAGAAGATGCCGTAAAGAGCGAGCGCCGCGTAGGTGCGGGCGCGCAGATGGAGCTGCCAGATCCACAGCCGGTCCTCGGCGGTGCGCAGTTCGGTGGCGAAGCGCTGGGCGCCGTCCGCGAAGAGCCGCCGGTGGTAGATCCCGGCCCAGACGAACGGGTAGTCGACCATGGTCTCGCGCTCGGGCGCCCCGATCCCGTCACGGGGGTCGAGCACGGTGTCCCGGAGCGGGGCGGGGGCGCGCCGCACGACGCGGGTGGTGCCGGTGGACTGCACGTGGTCGGTGCGGGCGAAGTCGCAGTCGAGGTCCTCGGCGGCGCGCACCAGGCGGCCCAGATGGCCGGGGGCGTACCAGTCGTCGCCGTCGAGGAAGGTGAGGTAGTCGCCCTCGGCGGCGTCGATGCCGCTGTTCCGGGCGGCCGCGATGCCGACGTTCGTACCGTGTCTGATCACCCGGGCGCGCGGCAGCCGCTCGGCCCAGTGGTCGACGATGTCCTGCGTGCCGTCGGTGGACGCGTCATCGACCAGCAGGAACTCGATGTCCGGGTCCGCGTTGCGGGCCAGGCTGCCCAGCGTGGTCGGGGCGTAGGCCGCGACATTGTGGAGCGGTACGACAACGGACAGTTTCGGCACCAGTGCCCTCGCCTTCGATCATGGTCCCGACAACGTAGTGAGACGGCGGAAGGATCGGGTGACGCCTGCCACGACAGCGGGTGAACTCTGCGCGTCCGCCGGATGACCGAGTACGGGGGGTTCCCCGGCGAAAGGAGGGGCTTGACCTCAACTCAACTTGAGGTTCTACGTTCTGAGTCATGGACTACACACACGACGACGCGGGCCTCGCCCGCCAGCCGATCGGTTACTGGAGTTGGGCCGCGCACGAGGCGACGGTCACCCACATCAGGTCGGCGCTGGCCGAGAACGGACTCACGCAGCCCCCTTGGTGGGTGCTCAACCAACTGGACGGGGCGGACGAGGAGGGACGGAGCCGGGCCGAGCTGGTCGCCATGCTCAGCGGCTACCTCGACACGGGGGCCGACGGCATGGAGGAGGCCGTGGAGGGCCTCCTCGAACGAGGGCTGATCACCGAGGACGCCGGAGCCCGGCTGCGGATGACCCCCGAGGGGCGGGCGCTGCGCGAGAAGGCGTACGCCCGGGTCTCGCGGGCGAGCGCGGAGATCCACGAGGGGATCGCCGATGAGGAGTTCGTCGCCGCGCTGAAGGTGCTCCAGCGGATGATCCACAACGTCGGGGGAAAGGCCTGGCACCACTGAGGGACGGCGTGCCGCCCCTCAGGCCTGAACGCTGCTGAGCGAGAGCTTCGCGGCGAACCCGAGGAACAGGACACCCGCCGCCGAAGTCGCCCCCGCCGACAGCCGCTTGCGTCGGCGGAAGACGGCGGCCAGCCGGGTGCCGCCGAAGATCAGCACCGAGAGGTACGCGAAGCTGGCGAGCTGGAGCAGGATGCCCAGCACCAGGAACGACAGCGCCGGGTAGGCGTAGCCCGGGTCGACGAACTGGACGAAGAAGGAGATCAGGAACAGGATCGCCTTCGGGTTGATCAGGCTGACCACGAGCGCCCGGCGGTAGGGCCGCTCCACGGGGCCCTCCGCCGCTCCGTAGCCCTCGGCCGCCCCGGCCGCCCCTTCCGCCTCGACCGTCTCCACGAGCTCGGCGGTACGCCGGTGCCGCTCGCGCCACAGGGTCACGGCGGCCCGGAGCATCCCGATGGCCATCCAGGTCAGATAGCCCGCGCCCGCGTACTTGACGATCGCGAAGAGCAGAGGCGTGGTCGTGAGCAGGGACGCGGCGCCCAGCGCGGAGAGCGTCATCAGGACGGTGTCCCCGGTCCAGACGCCCGCGGCGGCCTTGTAGCCGGTACGTACGCCGCGTCGGGCGGCGACGGAGAGCACGTAGAGCGAGTTCGGCCCCGGCAGAAGGACGATCAGCGCCAGGCCGGCGAGATAGGTCGGAAGATCGGTGACACCCAGCATGAACGGAGTCTCGCACGCCGGTACGGGTCGCCGTCCAGGAGGTTTCACCAGGCGATATGGACCGTGGGATGCCGAGGGACGATGGGCCGGACCCGACGGCCAGGACCCGGCCGTGATCCACCGGGCGTCACCTCCGGGGGTCTGGACGCGCAGCCACCGCCCGGCGGAGGATTCGCTGACCGGGCCGGACGGGAATCCGTACAGAAGGCGCCGGGCCGACGGGTGAACCAGGGGGACGGAACATGGTGGGCACGGACAGCGGGTGGGACGGCCGGGGCGGAAGAGACACGCGCGGGAAGTGTCCGGCCGACGCGATACCGGGCCGTCGCGTCGTCGCCGTTTCCCTCGTCGCGCTGGCCGCCCTCGCGACGGGGTGCGAGCCCGGGACCGCCGAGGGGGCGCAGGACGCACCGCCGCCGGTGCGGGCCACACAGGCCGCCTCCCCCACGCGCACCGCCCCCGCAACCGCGACCGAGGACGCGAAGCCGCGTACCGCACCACCGCCCCGCCCCTCGGCGTCCACCGCCACGCCGGCCCCGGCCCCGACGGCCTCCCGGCCCGCCCCCGAGCCCAGCACCGCGACACCACCGCCTCCGAGGGTCCTGATGCGGACCGGAACCGAGAGTGACCGCGTACGCGAACTCCAGGCCCGGCTCCGCCAGATCGGCCACTTCGGGCGCAACCCCACCGGCTACTACGGCTCCGTCACCGCCGACGCCGTACGGTCCTTCCAGGCCAGACGCAGCCTGCCGGTCACCGGCTCGACCGACGAGGTCACCTGGAAGCGGCTGCTGGCAATGACCCGGTCGCCGAGGGCGGTCGAACTGCGCCCGCCGACCGAGCGCCCGGTGGCCGCGCCGGACGACCGGTGCCTGAAGGGCCGGGTCCTGTGCATCAGCAAGGAGAGCCGGACCCTGGCCTGGATGATCGACGGCAAGGTCGTCTCGGCGATGGACGTGCGCTTCGGCTCGGAGTACACGCCGACCCGCGAGGGCGTGTTCGAGGTGTTCTGGAAGTCCCGGGACCATGTGTCGACGCTCTACGACACCCCGATGCCGTACGCCCTGTTCTTCAGCGGCGGCCAAGCGGTGCACTACTCCGCCGACTTCGCGGCCAACGGCTACGGCGGCGCGTCGCACGGCTGCGTCAACGTACGGGACAGGAAGAAGGTCGCGGCCCTGTTCGACCAGGTGAGGAACGGCGACAAGGTCGTCGTCTACTGGTGAGCCCGGCGCACGGCCGGCGGGGGTGAGAAGAGAGGGCGCGGGCGGGACC
>NZ_JBHXJG010000257.1:0-9955 GCF_042723425.1 Streptomyces sp. NPDC058375
ACCGTGTCCAGTGCGGAGGTGGCCTCGTCGCAGATCAGCACCGACGGCCCTGCGGCGAGCGCTCGTGCCAGCGCGACCCGCTGCCGCTGTCCGCCCGACAGTCCCCCGGGCAGCCGCGTTCCGCGTCCGTGGCCGGAGCCCGACTCAGTCCCCGGTCGGCACCCGCAGGAGGTCGACAAGTCGGCAGGTCGTGCCGGGCGGCACCTCGCCCAGGCCATGGACCTCCTCGACGACGCTCTTGCCGGGCGCGAGGTCGACCACTCCGGTGATGCCGTCGGCGACCTTCGCGCCGTCCTTGCCGAGGAACTCGACCCCGATGTTGTAGCTCGCCGTCGTGGACGAGCCGTTCACGACCTTCACCTTCGCCGACTGCCATCCGATCTGCGGATCGCGCGTGCACGCGGTGATCGTGACGTCCTCCTCCACGTCCGGCTCGGTCACGGTGGCCTGCGGCGCGGGCTCCACCGTCTCCTCCTCGCCGTACGGCTCCTCGTACGGCTCATCCTCGTACGGCTCGGAGAACGGCGCGTCCGACCGTGCCGGCGGCAGCGCGATGGAGTCCTGGACCGATGACATCAGCGAGTGGACGAGCACCACCACCCCTCCCGCCACGACGAGCGCACCGCCCACGGCGAGCGTCGCGATCAACCCCGTACGCTGCTTGCGCGGCGGCGCGGCGGGAGCCGCCCAGGGTGAGGGCTGCGCCGCCGGGACGGCCCCTGCCGGAACCTGGTGCTCCGGCTGCGGCTGTTCGGGCGGAGGCGGCGGAAAGTTGTCGGACATGCGGTCCCCCCACGGGAAGTCGTGCAGATGAGGGGCTTACGGTACGTGGCCCCACCCGCACCACTGACACCACCTGCACAGAAAGCGAACGGACCACCATGGGCGAGCTGATCCTCATCCGGCACGGCGAGACCGAGTGGTCCCGTTCCGGACAGCACACGAGCTGGACCGACCTCCCTCTCACCGACGTCGGGGAGCGCCAGGCCCGCGCGCTCGTCCCGCTGCTGGCCGACCGGCACATCGGGCTCACGCTCGTCAGCCCGCTGATCCGGGCCCGCCGCACCGCCGAGCTCGCCGGGCTCCCCGCTCCCCGGGTCACCCCCGAGCTGCGGGAGTGGGACTACGGCGGGTACGAAGGCATCACCACCCGGGAGATCCGCCGCACCCGCCCCTTCTGGAACCTCTGGACCGACGGCGTCGACCCCGGCTCCCCGGAGCACCCGGGGGAGAGCCCCGCCGAGATCGGGCAGCGGGCCGACCAGGTGCTCGCGGGCGTCCGGTCGGCCGCCGAGGAGGTCAGGGACGAGGAGGACATCGCGCTCGTCGCGCACTCGCACTTCCTGCGCGTCCTCACCGCCCGCTACCTCGGTCTGACCCCCGCCGAGGGGCGGCTCTTCCAGCTCGCCACGGGCGCGGTCTCCCGCCTCGGCACCGAACACGGCCGACCGGTCGTCGCCGCGCTCAACGTCGCCCTGCCGGAGAGCCTCCAGCCGGAGTGACCCCCGCGACAGCCCTCCCGGGGACACCCCCCCCGACAGCCCACAGGGCCCCTGAGCGACCCTGGAGGGGCCCGACGACCATCCCGCCCGTGACCAGCCAGGAGCCAGCACCGCTCCGTGACCAGCCAGGAGCCAGCACCGCCATGACCGACGACACCACCGCCCGCGCCACCCTCCAGCACGAGGACGAGCGGGTACGGGTCACCCGCTGGGACTTCGAGCCCGGCACCCGCACCGGCCACCACCGCCACGCCCTCGCCTACGTCGTCGTTCCGGTCGTCGACGGCACCATCAGCGCGTTCGCAGCCGACGGAACGGTCAACGAGTCCGCCCTGCGCGCCGGTGTCTCCTACGCCCGCCCGGCCGGTGGTGAGCACGACGTCGTGAACACCGGCGACGCGTGGCTGTCCTTCGTCGAGATCGAGATCAAGACCGACGACGAGCGCGCCCCCACCGTCTGACCGACGACGAGCCCCTGCCGTCTGACCGACGACGAGCCCGCCCGCCCCACGGTCTGACCGACGACGAGCCCCCCACCGTCTGACCGACCGCGAGCAGGCCCCCGCCGAGTGACCGGGCGCGAACGCGCCGACGGCCGGCACCCCGTCCTCCGGGGTACCGGCCGCCCGCGCTCACCGCGTCACGCTCAGGACAGCAGCTCCACCTCCGCGAGCGTCGCCGAACCCGTCAGCACCAGCCGGTACTTCGTGTACGAGCCCGGCTTGTCCACCGAGAACACCCGGGTCTGCTTGTCCCAGGCGAACGTCTGGCCGGAGCGGCGATCGACGTCCTTCCACTTCTTGCCGTCCGTCGAACCCTGGAGCGTCCAGCCCTTCGGGGCCTTGTCCGCCGCCGCCGAGGTCAGCGTGTACTGGATCCCCTTCGTCGCCGAGGACACCGGCAGCTCCACCGACTCGACCGTCGCCGAGGTGGCGGAGGTGTCGTCGAACAGCTCCCCGGCACCCTTCAGCGCGTCACCCTTGGGCGTCGGGACCTTGTCGTCCTTCTGCACCGAGACCGGGGCCGCGTCCTTGCCCGTGCCCCAGGCCGACGGCTTCGGGCCCATGTCGAACTCCAGCGTGCCGCCCTTGGCCAGCACGTCGTGCGGGAGCGCCGTGGAAGTCCACTTCTTGCCGTTGACCTTCACGCCCTGCACGTAGATGTTCTTGTCGCTGTTCTTCGGGGCCTTCACGACCAGCTTGCGGCCGTTGTCCATGCGGACGGTGACCTTCTTGAAGAGCGGCGAGCCGATCGCGTACTCCCCGCTGCCCATCACCAGCGGGTAGAAGCCGAGCGAGGAGAAGAGGAACCAGGCCGACTGCTCGCCGTTGTCCTCGTCGCCGTGGATGCCCTGCCCGATCTCGCTGCCGACGTAGAGCCGGCCCAGCACCTCGCGGACCTTCTCCTGCGTCTTGTACGGCTGCGAGGCCGCGTTGTACATGTACGTGGCGTGGTGGGCGACCTGGTTGCTGTGGCCGTACTGGCCCATCCGCACGTCCCGCGCCTCGGTCATCTCGTGGATGACCCCGCCGTAGCTGCCGACGAACTCCGGGCCCGCCGTCTCCGGCGTCGAGAAGTACGTGTCCAGCTTCTTGCCCAGACCGGCGCGGCCGCCGTACAGGTTGGCCAGGCCCCGGCTGTCCTGCGGGGCGGTGAAGGCGTAGCCCCAGCCGTTGGTCTCGGTGTAGTCGTAGCCCCAGACGCGCGGGTCGTACTGGTCCGAGGGCAGGCGCCAGTCGCCGTTCGGCTTCTTGCCCTGGAAGAACCCGGCCTTGTCGTCGAAGAGCTTGACGTACTTCTGGGCCCGGTTCATGAAGTACTCGGACTCTTCCTTGTACCGCGCCTTCTTCGTCTTCTTGTACAGCTCCTGGCCCATGCGGGCGATGCCGTAGTCGTTGACGTAACCCTCCAGGGACCAGGACAGGCCCTCGTGGGTGGCGGTGTTGGCGTACCCCGTGAAGACCGAGGTCTCCAGACCCTTGCGGCCGACGCCGGAGGACGGCGGGGCCACGGTGGCGTTCTTGAGCGCCGCGTCGTAGGCCGCCTCGGCGTCGAACTTCACGCCCTTGACGTACGCGTCGGCGAACGCCACGTCCGAGCTGGTGCCGGTCATCAGGTCCGCGGCGCCGGGGGAGGACCAGCGCGAGGTCCAGCCGCCGTCCTTGTAGTGCTGGACGAAGCCGTCCACCAGTTCGCCGGCCTTCTTCGGGGAGAAGAAGGAGTAGGCGGGCCAGGTCGTGCGGTAGGTGTCCCAGAAGCCGTTGTTGACGTACACCTTGCCGTCGACGATCTTCGCGCCCGTCTTGGTCGGGGTGTTCTCGCCGGTCGCCTTGGAGAAGGGGCTGGCGTACTTGTTCCTGCCCTTCACCTTCTCGTGGCCGGAGTTCGGGTA
Organism: Streptomyces sp. NPDC058375; assembly: GCF_042723425.1. Taxonomy (NCBI): domain Bacteria; kingdom Bacillati; phylum Actinomycetota; class Actinomycetes; order Kitasatosporales; family Streptomycetaceae; genus Streptomyces; species Streptomyces sp. NPDC058375. The sequence continues at coordinate 3,895 of NZ_JBHXJG010000257.1, forward strand.
GAGGTAGAGGCGGTAGAGGCTGGAGTAGAGCGTCGTCAGCTGGTCGGCGTTGGCGCCCTCGACCTCGACCGTTCCCAGGATGTCGTCCCAGGCGCCCTGCGCCTTGCGCTGCACGCGCTCGAACGAGGTGGACTCCGGGATCTCCATCGCCAGGTTCTGCTTCGCCTGGTCGACGCCGATCAGCGAGGTGGCCAGGCGCAGGTTGACCGTACGGTCCTTGCCCGCGTCGAAGCGGAAGAACCCGGTGACGTCGTCGCCCCCGCCGCCCTTCAGCTTGCCGCTGTCGGTGACCGGCGCGTCGAAGACGCCGTACACGAACATCCGGGTCGCGCCGGTTGACAGGCCGCTCTTGACGTCCGAGTAGCCGGAGAACGAACCGGTCTTCGGGTCCAGGGTGATGCCGCCGTCGTTCGACACGTTGTCGAAGAGCAGGCTGGCGTCCTTGCCCGGATAGGTGAACCGCATCCGGGCCGCGTGGTCGGTCGGCGTCATCTCGGCCTTGAGGCCGTTCTCGAACGTGACGCCGTAGTAGTGCGGCTTCGCCGTCTCGTTCTCGTGCCGGAACGGCAGCGCGCGGGCCGTCCGGGAGGCATCCGGGGTGCCGCTCGCGGCCGAGGGCATCAGCTGGAAGGTCTGCCGGTCGCCCATCCACGGGCTCGGCTCATGGCTGGCGCCGAAGGCCTGGAGCGTGGGCAGGTTGTCCGCGTTGTTGCCCCGGTGGTAGTCGTACAGCCAGCTCAGCGAACCGGCGTTGGTCACCGGCGTCCAGAAGTTGAAGCCGTGCGGGACCGCCGTGGCCGGAATGTTGTTGCCGCGCGAGAAGCCGCCGCTGGAGTTGGTGCCGCGGGTGGTCAGCGCGTAGTCCGAGAGGTGCGCCTTGCGCTTCTCGGGCTTCTTCGGGGCGATCGTGATGTCGTCGATCCAGCCCTGGAACTTCGCCTTCCCCTTGGGGGAGTCGTACGCCACCAGGATCCGGTCGACCGTCTTGCCCGCGGCGACCGTGCCGAGCCGGGCGGCGACCTTGTTCCACTGGTTGACGTAGAGGCGCTTGGCGTCCGCCTGGCCCTGCGGGGTGAGCAGCCCGCCGTGGCTGTCGGTGGCCTTCAGGTCGCTCAGGTACGTGCCGTCGGTGAAGGCGAGGTCCACCGCCACGTGGGTGGCCGGGTAGTTCAGGTCCGTCTCGCCCATCTGCGGATAGACGAGGTACGACAGCTCGGTGTCCTTGGTGACGGCCGTGTTCACGTCGAAGATCTTGTTGTACGAGTAGGCGCGTCCGTCGGGCGTGTGCGTGCCCGCGTAACGCAGTGCCTTCTTTCCGGTGAATCCCGCGCCCGACTTCGCGGTGGGGGAGCCGGAGGGGCCGCGGTCGGGCTGGCTGCGCATCTCGTCGGGCACCGGCGTGGAGGTGTCACCGTTCGAGAACTGAACGTCGGCGAGCTGGAGTGCGTCCGCCGCGCCGTTGTTCTCGGTGATCTCCAGCCGGAAGTGCTTGTAGGCGGTGTCGCCCGCGAAGTCGTAACTCTTCGTCTCGTGCCGCTTGGCGAAGGACTCGCCGGTGCGGGTGTCGAGGTCGGTCCACTCCTTGCCGTCCGCCGAGCCCTGGAGCGTCCAGTCCTTCGGGTCGCGTTCGGCGTGGTCGTTGGCCGAAGTGAGGGCGTACGTCACGACCTTGACGGGTTCGTCCAGATCGAACTCCACCCAGCCGGTGGGCTTGAAGGTGAGCCACTTGGAGCCCGGCTCGACATCGACGAGGTTCTCCTTGACCTCGCCGCCGGCGGTGTTCTCGGCGCTCGCGCGGACCTCCGTCACCCGGTCGGTGACGTTGCCCGGTATGCCGGAGGAGAAGCCCCCGTCGACGCCCGAGGAGCGCTTCTTGCCGTCGGGGCCCTCCTCGACGGTGTTGCGCCAGTCCGGCTGCTTCTCGTCCGCCTCGAAGGAGGTGCTGAACGTCCGGTCGCCGGACGGCTTCCGGTCCGGCGAGGCGGGCTGGGCGGTGGCGACCGCGGGGGCGATCACCACCAGGGCGAGAGACGCCGCGAGGGCTGCTGCTGTGGGGGTCCGTCTCCGGCGGGGGGCCGGGCGGGGGACCGCGTGAGGGGCTGTGTCGGAGCCGTGGTTGAGGCCGCGTGGTGGCTGCATGCCGAGCCGTTCCTCCCCGGGAAAATGCCTGGACAACGTTGTCATAGCGGGATGCAAGGTCCAGTAGGGAGCCAAGTGACAGGACGTGTCAAGGGTGTTGCCGCGGGGCCCGTCGGCGAATCGGCCGGAATGGGGAAATAGCCGCCGGGGGAGGAGGGTGCGGGACGCCGAGGTATCCGTGAGGTCTCAACTCGGGAAAGACTGCCGCCCAAACCTGCTTTCGATCTTGCTCAGTTGGCGACAAGTGGACTATACCTGTCGGCATCTGCACAGCCGTTTCACGCGGGTGTGCGCGGGGGAAACTGGAACGTCGCCAAGACGCCGAGGGCGTCCTCGCTGTACGGTCTCCCGGCATCCCCACTGCACCGGCCTGTCCGGTACATCTGCATATCCGCATGACCCAAGCGCAACTGACCGCGGTGGCGGGGCCCTTCGCCTGAGGCGAGTTTCGACGGGTGACCGGTACACCGCCTGAGTCCTGGAGAAGGCGAGGACTTGAGCATGGGATCCACCTCCGCCCACAACAATGAGGGCCTTGGCCGTCGCGATCTGATCAAGCGTTCTGCCGCACTCGGCCTGATCGCTGTTCCGACGATGGGCTTCCTGTCCGCCTGCGCGAGCGGCGACAGCAGCAGCGACGACAAGGTCGAAAAGGGCGAAAAGAGCGACAAGAACCCGCTGGCCGTCAACGGCAGCGCCCCGCTGGAGATCGTCATCTTCGACGGCGGCTTCGGTACCAAGTACGCCGAGGACGCCAAGGCCGTCTACGAGAAGACCTACCCCGAGGCGAAGGTCAAGTTCTCGGCGACGCAGAAGATCCAGTCGGTTCTTCAGCCGCGGTTCAACGGTGGTACCCCGCCGGACCTGATCGACAACTCCGGCGCCCAGCAGATGGACATGGGCGTCCTGGTCGGCAAGAAGCAGCTCACCGACCTGACCCCGCTGCTCGACGCCCCCTCCATCGACGACCCCGCCAAGAAGGTCCGCGACACCCTGCGGCCCGGCATCGTCGAGATGGGCCAGTTCGACGGCGACCCGGTCTGGATCATGTACTACGCGTACACGGTCTACGGCGTCTGGTACTCCCAGACCGCGCTGGAGAAGCTCGACGCCACGTACCCGGAGAACTGGGACGACATGCTCGCGCTCTGCGCGAAGGCGAAGAAGCAGGGCATCGCCGGCTGGACCTACCCCGGCAAGCACCCTTACTACCTCCCCTTCTCGCTGTACCCCTTCATCGCCAAGATCGGCGGTGTCGAGGTCCTCGACGCGATCGACAACCTGGAGCCGAAGGCCTGGGAGCACCCCGCGGTCAAGGCGGCCTTCGAGGCGTACTACGAGCTCGTCGCCAAGGACTACATCCTCGAGGGAACGCCGGGCCTGGACCACCGCGGTTCGCAGGGCGCGTGGGCCCGCGGCAAGGCGCTGTTCATCCCGAACGGCTCCTGGGTGGAGAACGAGGAAGCGGCGATCATCCCCAAGGACTTCAAGCTGTCCGTGGGCGCCCCCTCCGGCCTCGACTCCTCGGACAAGATGCCCTTCGGGACCATCTGGGCGTCCGGCGGTGAGCCGTTCATCGTCCCGAGCAAGGCGAAGAACGTCGAGGGCGGCATGGAGCAGCTGCGCATCATGCTCAGCGAGGCCTCCTCCAAGTCCTTCACCACCAGCACGAAGTCGCTGTCCGCCTTCAACGGCGGCACGGACGGCATCGAGCTCTCCGACGGCCTCAAGTCCGGTGTCGCCGCGCTGGAGAAGGCCGGCACCAACGTGGTCAACCCGCGCCTGCAGGACTGGTACGTGAAGCTCCAGAAGGAGCAGATCGGTGTCGCCGCGCTCGGCGAGATGATGGCGGGCCGCGCCAAGCCGGCCGAGACCATCAAGAAGATCCAGGCCTTCGCCGACGCGACCGCCAAGGACCAGTCCATCAAGCACTTCAAGCACCAGTGACCACGCGTCACCAGCGGCGGGCAGCACGGGAAGGTCGGAGTCGGTAACGATGCAACACGGTAAATACCGGTTCATAGTCGGGTTCTTGGTGGTCCCGATGGCGTTGTACGTCATCTTCGTCATCTGGCCCTTCATCCAGTCCATTTATTACTCGTTCACGGACTGGACGGGTCTGAGCCCCGACTTCAAGATGGTCGGGTTCGACAACTACACCAAGATGCTCGACGACGACATCTTCTGGAAATCGCTGCAGCACAGTGTGCTGCTGGCGGTGCTGCTGCCGCTGGTGACGCTGGGCCTCGCGCTCTTCTTCGCCTTCATGCTCAACGTGGGCGGACGGCGCCGCAAGGGCGCCGCCGTCACCGGCGTACGGGGCTCGGGCTTCTACAAGATCGCCTACTTCTTCCCGCAGGTGCTCTCGATCGCGATCGTGGCCATCCTGTTCCAGTTCGCCTTCGACCCGGCCCAGGGCATGATCAACGGCACGCTCAAGGCCGTCGGCTTCGACGACGTACCCAACTGGCTGGGCGACCCGCAGCTGGCGCTCTGGGTCATCATGGCGGTCCTCGTCTGGTGCACGACCGGCTTCTTCGTGGTGCTGTTCTCCGCGGGCATGGCCTCCATCCCCAAGGACTTCTACGAGGCCGCCCTGCTGGACGGGGCGAGCCGCTTCACGACCTTCTTCCGGATCACGCTGCCCCTGCTGTGGGACACGGTCCAGTCCGGCTGGGTCTACATGGGCATCCTGGCGCTCGGCGCCGAGGGCTTCGCGATCGTCCACATCATGAGCGTCGGCCCCGGCGGGCCCGACTACTCGACCACCGTCCTGCCGCTGTACGTCTACCAGGCGGCGTTCCGTGACGGACAGGCGGGCTACGCGACCACGATCGGTGTCGCCCTGCTCATCGTGACGCTGGCGTTCGCCGCCATCGTCATGCGGGTGGGCCGGCGCGAGCGGCTGGAGTTCTGATGAAGACCACTGACACCCCTCCCCCCGGGCCCTCCGGATCCCCGTCCGACGCCGACGCGGCCAAGGTCCCGGCGCAGCGCACCGGCACGGTCTCCAAGGGCTCGTCGGCCCCCGTGAAGAGCAGTGAGGGCCAGGTCCTCAACGTCTTCTCGCACGGGATGCTGATCCTGTGGGCGATCATGGTCGTCCTGCCGCTGTTCTGGGCGGTGATGTCCTCGTTCAAGACCGACTCGGACATCTTCAACACCCCATGGTCGCTGCCCAGCTCGCTGAGCTTCGACGCCTGGGGCCGGGCCTGGAGCCAGGCCCACATGAGCGAGTACTTCCTCAACACCATCCTGGTGGTGGGCGGTTCGCTCACCGGCACTCTGGTCCTCGGGTCCATGGCCGCCTATGTGCTGGCCCGCTTCGAGTTCCCGGGCAACCGCTTCATTTACTTCTTGTTCGTCGGCGGCATGAGCTTCCCGATCATGCTGGCGCTGGTCCCGCTGTTCTACGTCATGGACAACATGGGGCTGCTGAACACGATCCACGGCCTGATCCTCGTGTACATCGCGTACTCGCTGCCGTTCACCGTGTTCTTCCTGACCTCGTTCTTCCGTACACTGCCGACCTCGGTGGCGGAGGCGTCGATCATCGACGGGGCCTCGCACACCCGGACGTTCTTCCAGGTCATGCTGCCGATGGCCAAGCCCGGCCTGATCAGCGTCGGGATCTTCAACTTCCTGGGGCAGTGGAACCAGTACATGCTGCCGACGGTGCTCAACACCGACCCGGAGAAGCGGGTGCTGGCCCAGGGCCTGGTGGAGCTGGCCTCCAGCCAGGGCTACAAGGGCGACTACTCCGGCCTCTTCGCCGGTCTGGTGATCGCGATGCTGCCCGTGCTGGCCGCCTACATCATCTTCCAGCGCCAGGTCGTCTCCGGTCTGACGGCGGGCGCGCTGAAGTAGCCCACGCGCGAAGGTCACGTATCCACAACGGCCCGGTGCCCCGGCGGATCGAGTC
>NZ_JBHXJG010000258.1:0-9896 GCF_042723425.1 Streptomyces sp. NPDC058375
CCCCTCTACCGGTCCGGCCCGAGCGCGTAAGCTCGGCGGATGGCCAAGTACTTCGACGTGCACCCCGCAAATCCCCAGCCCCGCACCATCAGCACGGTGGTCGACAGCATCCGGTCCGGTGCGCTCGTCGCGTACCCGACCGACTCGTGCTACGCCCTGGGCTGCCAGTTGGGCAACCGTGACGCCCTCGGCCGGATCAAGTCGATCCGGAATCTCGACGACCGCCATCACTTCACGCTGGTGTGCCACGACTTCGCGCAGCTGGCGCAGTTCGTGCGCGTGGACAACGACGTGTTCCGGGCGGTCAAGGCGGCGACGCCCGGCAGCTACACCTTCATCCTCCCGGCGACGAAGGAGGTCCCCCGCCAGTTGCTGCACCCGAAGAAGAAGACGGTCGGGGTGCGCATCCCCGACCATGTCGTGACCCAGGCGCTGGTGGCGGAGCTGGGTGAGCCGTTGCTCTCCAGCACCCTGCTGCTCCCGGACGAGGAGGAGCCGCTGACGCAGGGCTGGGAGATCAAGGAGCGGCTCGACCACGAGGTGGACGCCGTCATCGACTCGGGCGACTGCGGCACCGAGCCGACCACGGTCATCGACTTCTCCGGCGACGAGCCCGAGATCGTACGTCGCGGAGCCGGGGACGTGTCCCGCTTCGAATAGCCCGTACGGCCGCGGCCCTCGTCCGTCGTCCCTCCCCCGTCGTCCGCGGCGGGGGAGACTGGCGGGCGTGACAGGTGAGCGACTGCGGTTCGACGGCTGGATCGCCGGTGTGGGGACCTCCTCGGGCACCCGGCTGGTGGTCGGGCACTGGCCGCGCTCCCCGTTCGGGGCGTTCGCCGACGTCATGGTGGAGCACCCCGACGGTGAACGGGTCCTGCTGGCCCCGTCCCGGCGGATCGCGGACTTCGTGGCCGCGACGTACCGCTTCGACCGGATCGAGGTGGTGCCCGTGTCCGTCGCCTCCGCCACCGGCGACACCTGGTTCGTCGAGGCGGGACCGCTGCGGCTGCGGCTGCGCACCGGACGCCGGTCCGCCCTCGGCCTGCTGCTGTCCGCCGTGCCGGCCCCGCTCGCCCGCAGCCCGCTCTGGGCCGCGCTGTGCGATGTGCCGGCCCGGTTGCTGATGCCCGGCGTACGCACCCTGGGCCGGGCGGCTCCGGGGCGGCGGGAGTGGTACGGGGCGCGGGGGCTGCGGCCGGTCGTGGCGGCCGACGCCGTGGTGGACGGGGTGAGTCTGGGCTCGCTGGCGCCGCTCGATCCGCCCGTGGCCTTCGGGTTCGGCTCCGCCCCGCGCAGCCCCTCCCTGGTGCGCGTCACCACAACGGTGGAACTCGCGCCGGCCGGGAGGTGAGGGCCGCCGCCGCCCCGGGGGAGGCCGTGGGAGCCGTTTCCGTACCGTCCACGGCTCGCTCGCGACGGAGGCCGGCCGGGGATGCGAGGGGGCCGGGCGCGTCGCAGGGTGGACCCATGGCAAATCCCCCGATCGTCATCCACCGTCCGACCCCCTCGGGCGGCCGCCGGGTGACCGTGCACTACGAAGGCCGGGACGAGATACTCGGGCTGGCCCACAGCGACCACGACGTGATCGTGTTCCTGAGCGAGGCCGGCCTCGAAGAAGCGGACCGGATCCTCGACAACCCGGTCTGGGTGGAGTGGCGGGGCGGGCGGGCCCACAGCTACGAGGCGGCCTGACAGCCCCACCACCCGCACCGCCCGCCCGCCGCGTCGCCCTGCGGCGGCCCGGGCCTTCGGTTCACCCGCGCAGGCCGTCGAGGATGGCCGAAACCGTCTCCCCGGGTGTCTGACCGGTCGTGTCCAGCCACCGACCGATCCGGGGCGTCCCACTCCGCAGATGCGCGTCGAACGCCTCGACCGTCCACTCCCCGTACCCCGTCTTCCCCCGCCCGGCCTCCCTCGCGCGCACGGCCCCGGGCGAAGGGGCGAGCACGACGACGTGGAGCGGGCGGGTGCGGATCCTGTCGACGAAGCGCGGCAGATCATCGCCGAGGACGATGTCCTGGACGACAGCCGTCCACCCGTCGTCCGCGTAGGCGTCGGCCACCTGTGCGGAGATCCGCTGGCGCAGGTCGAGCTGGCTCCGCGCCTCCTCCGCCTCGTCGGGGGTCATCTCCGCACGGCCGGAGACGATCATGCGGCGGAAGACGTCACCGCGCACATGGACCGCTCGCGGCAGGCTCTCCGCCAGGAGCTGGGCGACGGTGGACTTGCCTGCGGCCATCACTCCGGTGATCAGTACGACACAGGGGCCGGGGTCTGCGCCCATCCGGAACTCCTCTCTCACCTTCTTCTCCGATCGTGCGGTCGGTGTCACGCCGTGCCCGTGGGGGTGGACTGCGGGCTCCCGAACAGTTCGCGGACCTCCTCGGCGTCGGTCTCCAGCAGCTCGTCGTCCAGCAGGATCCAGCGGGTGATGCCCACGGATTCCAGGAACGGCAGGTCGTGGCTGGCGATGAGGAGCGCGCCCTCGTAGGACTCCAGGGCGCTCGTCAGCTGGCGCACGCTGGCCAGGTCGAGGTTGTTCGTCGGCTCGTCCAGCAGGAGCAGTTGCGGGGCGGGGGCGGCGAGCATGGTCGCCGCGAGCGCGGCCCGGAACCGTTCGCCGCCCGAGAGGGTGCCCGCCGGCTGCTCGGCGCGGGCCCCCTTGAAGAGGAACCGGGCGAGCTGGGAGCGGATCTGGTTGTCGGTGGTGCCCGGGGCGGTGCGGGCGACGTTGTCGGCGACGCTCAGCGCGTCGTCGAGGACGTCGAGGCGCTGCGGGAGGAATTTCAGCGGCACCGCCGCCGTGGCCTCTCCGGCGCTGGGCGCCAGCTCCCCGGTGAGCGCGCGCAGGAAGGTGGTCTTCCCGGCCCCGTTGCGGCCGACCAGGGCGATGCGTTCGGGGCCCTTCACCTGGAGGGCCCCCTCGCGCAGCCGTCCGTAGGGCAGGCTCAGGTCCCGTACGGTCAGGACGGTGCGGCCCGCGGGCACCGCGGTGTGCGGCAGGCTCACCTTGATCTCGGCGTCCCGGCGGATGGCTTCGGCGGCTTCCTCCCTGCGCTCGCGGGCCTCGTCGAGGCGGTCCTCGTGCAGTCCCCGCAGCCGGTCCCCGGACTCCTGGGCCGAGCGCTTGCGCTCCCCGGCGACGATGCGCGGTGCCTTGCGCCGGCCGTCCAGCTTCTTGTCGTGGCGCTGGCGGCGGGCCACCTTGATCCGGGTCTCCTCCAGTTCGCGCTGCTGACGGCGTACGTCGGCGTCGGCGGCGCGCAGCATCCGCCCGGCGGCCTCCTGCTGGGTGGCGAGGGCCTCCTGGTAGGCGGACCAGCCGCCCCCGTACCAGCTCACCGAGCCCGCTCGCAGTTCGGCGATGCGGTCGACGCGCTCCAGCAGGTCCCGGTCGTGGCTGACGACGATCAGGATCCCGGTGCGCCAGGAGTCGACGGCGTCGTAGAGCCTGCGGCGGGCGAACAGGTCGAGGTTGTTGGTCGGCTCGTCGAGGAGAAGGACGTCGGGGCGTTCCAGGAGCAGTGCGGCAAGCCGCAGCAGGACGGTTTCACCACCGGACAACTCCCCCACGGTCCGGTCCAGTTCGACGGCCCCGAGCCCGAGGGTGCCGAGGGTGGCCAGGGCACGTTCCTCGACGTCCCAGTCGTCGCCGACGGTCTCGAAGTGCTCCTCCCGTACGTCCCCGGACTCGATGGCGCGCAGGGCGGCCCGCCGCTCGGCGATGCCGAGGGCCGCGTCGACGCGGAGGCCGGTGTCCAGGGTGATGTTCTGGGGCAGGTAGGCGAGGTTTCCGCCGACGGTGACGGACCCCGACGCGGGGCGCAGGAGTCCGCCGAGCAGGCGGAGCAGGGTCGACTTGCCGGCTCCGTTGGCCCCGGCCAGACCGGTGCGGCCCGGGGGGACCGTGAGGGAGAGCCCGTCGAAGAGGTTGGTGCCGTCGGGCCACCGGAAGGTGAGGTGGGAGACGGCCACGGAGGCGCTGGGCGCGGTGGAATGGCTCATGGTGGTTCTCGCAGTCGGAAGCGGTGGGAAGAAAAGGGCTTCGTATGCGAACAGCACGCGGCGACCCGGCCGGGGCCGGAAAGTGGTGGGAAGAACAGTCCTGCGAAGGTGAGGGACGGCTCAGCACCGAGGTCGCATCCACGCGGAAGCCACGGGCGGCAGACATGCCGACAGCGTCGTGACCGTGTACGGGCCAGGGCCGTACCGCGCGATGATCGCGGACCTCAGATGCGCAACGTCCACCTCTATCGGAGACAACAGGACTCGCTCAGCGTAGCCGAGAGTCTTGCGGAGCGTCGAGGGGTTTTTTTACGGAGCGTTCTGCGGTGCCGGAGTCGAGGGAGCGGCGGACGCCGGGGGCTTCTGATCCTCCGCCGTGTCCTCGGGGCCGCGCCGACCGGGCAGTCGTACGCCCGGCGGCACGACGGGAGCGCGCCGGATCGCGAGCGTACAAAGGACGACGGCGAGACCGGCGAGAGCGAATCCGTAGGGCGGGGTGGCGCCCATGGGGTGGGTCTCGTACACGAGGGCCGCCGAGAGCACGATCAGGACGGCGGAGAGGCGGCCGTACTGCTCGGTCGCGGCGACGACGGCCATGCCCCACAGCAGGTACCAGGGCTGGACCATCGGCGAGAGGGCGACCAGCACGAGCAGCGAGAGGCCCAGGGCATGGGCGGGCGTCATGCTGCCCCGCATCGCACGGCGGGCCAGCACGACGATCAGGCCGAGCGCGACCGCCAGGCCCAGCGTCTGGACGGCGGACTTCACCGGCTCCCCGTCGACGTCCAGCAGCAGGTGGGCCAGCTCGCCGAGCCCGAGGCCGAGGTCGCTGGTGACGGAGAGCGCGGTGTGGATGTTCGCGGCGACGCCCTGGGTGTGGAGCCAGCCGAATCCGGTGCCGCTGATCAGGGTGGCCCCGCCGGCGACCGCGCAGGCGATCAGGCCGGGTGCGAACAGGCCCTTGGCCCAGCGGCGCCACTGGGGGCCTGCCGCGGAGGCGTACACGAGGACCCCGATGAACAGGAGCGATACGGCCGCCGGTGACTTCACCATGATGGCGAGGCCGACGAGGGCGCTGCCCGCGATCCACTTTCCGCGCAGGGCGAGCACAAAACCGGCGAGCATCAGACCGATCATCAGCCCATCGTTGTGCACGCCGCCGAGGACATGGATCAGCAGCAGCGGGTTGAGGGCGCCCAGCCACAGGGCGCGGCTTTCGCTGTGGCCGTGTTCGCGCGCCAGACGGCGCAGCGCCCAGACGATCAGCACGAGGGAGAGGAGCGCGACGAGCCGCATCGCCAGGACGGCGGGGACGATCGTGCCGCCGGTGGTCCAGGCGACGGCGGCGGAGATCAGCAGGAAGAGAGGGCCGTAGGGGGCCGGGGTGTCGCGCCAGTGGTTGCCGACGCCGGCGGCGGCGTCCCCGCCGATTCCGCCGGGGTCCAGGGCCGAGGGGCCTACGGTGTAGACGTCGTGCCCTTCGACGACCATCGAGCCCTGGGCGATGTAGCTGTAGACGTCTGCGCTGTAGAGCGGGGGCGCGAGCAGGAAGGGGGCCGTCCACCAGGCGAGGGTGACGAGGGTGTCGCGTGCTGTGGAGGCGCTCTTGCCGTACTGCCACCAGGCCAGGACGAGCACGGTCAGTCCGACGTAGGCGAGGACCGCCGCTGCCGCCTTGACGGTGGACCCGTGGTCGGTCCAGAGCCCCCAGGGGTCGTGGACCGGCAGCTTTCCGGCGAACCAGCCGCCGACGACGATCGCCAGGGACCCCACCGCACCCAGTCGACGATGCCCCACCGCGCTCAAAGCCCACATGACCGGCCAACCTATCGGACGGCCCGGCCCGGGCCACAGCCGCTCCCCCGGCTTGCCGGGCGCCCGGAGGGGGGTCCGGACGCCCGTGGCGGTCAGCCGGCGAGCGAGTGCGCGAGGGCGGCGAGGCCGTCGGCGTAGATGCCGTGGAAGAGAGCGGCGGCCTCGTCGTCGCCGATCCCGTCCGGGGTGAAGGTGCCGGACCACTCGACGCGCGACCGGTCGGGGGTCGCGCCCTCGTGCACGGTGATGGTGGACAGGTAGCCGGTGACCGGGAACGGGGCCCGGAGGATGGAGTAGCTGTAGCTGCGCGAGGCGTTGTCGAAGGCTTCGAGGCGTTCGACGATGACGCCTCCCTCCTCGTTGACGAGGGTGCGGACGCGGCCGCCCTCGCTCGGTTCGCTGGTCGGGATGTACGGGAGCCAGTCGGGCAGGGAGCCGAAGCCGCCGATGAGCCGCCAGACGCGGTCGGCGGGTACGGGGAGTTCGGTGGAGGCGGTGGTGCCGGCCATGGGGTGACGTCCTTGACGTGGTCGGTGCGGGTGGTTCAGGCGGTGGGGACGGGGGCGTCGGCGGAGACGAGCTTCTCCTCGCGCAGGGCCGTCCAGAAGGCCGCGGGGATCTTTTCGTCGAGCGCGGCGAGGTCCTCGGCGATGCGGCTGGGCCGGGTGGCGCCGGGGATCGCCGCCGCGATGGCCGGGTGGGCCAGGGCGAACTGGAGCGCGGCGGCCTTGATGCCGATGCCGTGCCGCTCGGCGAGGGCCTTGAGGCGCTCGACCTTGGCGACGATGTCCGCAGGCGCCTTCTGGTACTCGAAGTGCGCGCCGCCCGCGAGGATGCCGGAACTGTACGGTCCGCCGACGACGAGATCGACGTCGTGCTCGGCCGCCGCGGGGAGGAGCCGCTGGAGGGCGCGGTCGTGGTCGAGGAGGGTGTAGCGGCCTGCGAGGAGGAAGGCGTCGGGGCGCGGTTCGTCGAGGTCGAGGGTGAGTTCAAGCGGCTCGACCTTGTTGACGCCGAGGCCCCAGGCCTTGATGACGCCTTCCTCGCGGAGCCGGGTCAGCACCCGGAAGGCACCGGTGCGGGCGCTCTCGTAGGCCGCGAGCCACTCGTCGCCGTAGAAGTCCTGGGCGACGTCGTGGACCCAGACGATGTCCAGGCGGTCGGTGCGCAGCCGCTTGAGGCTGTCCTCGATGGAGCGCAGGGTGGCGTCGGCGCTGTAGTCGTTGATCATCTTGTTGGGGCGGCCGTGCTCGAAGAGCCCGCCCTTCTCGCCGAGGTCGCGGGCGGCGGGGTCCTCGGTCTCGTCCAGGACGACCCGGCCGACCTTGGTGCTGAGGACGTAGGCGTCGCGCGGGTGCTGGGCGAGAACGTCGCCGAGCCGAATCTCGGAGAGCCCGGCGCCGTAGAAGGGGGCGGTGTCGAAGTAGCGGATGCCCTGGTCCCAGGCGGCCCGCACGGTGGCGGCGGCCTCGTCGTCGGGGATCGCCCGGAACATGTTGCCGAGCGGTGCGGTGCCGAAGCCGAGGCGGCCGGGGAGAAGGTGGGTGATGCTCACGTGTGCGTCCTTGAGGGTGGGGAACGAGCCGACCTCGGCGCGGCTTTGATCCGGAGATATACGGTTGCGAACGCTCTGTCGGCCTTACGCATTCGAGGTTAGGATCGAGCGTTGAGACTGTCCAAGACTTGTTTGGGCTGACTTGAGTCTCCGAAGGTCTTACGAGGACGTGACATGCTCGATCTCCGCCAGCTCCGCTATTTCGTCGCCGTCGCCGAGACGGAACACGTCGGCCGCGCCGCCGAAGCGCTCCACATCTCCCAGTCGCCGCTCAGCCGGCAGATCGCCCAGTTGGAGAAAGAGCTAGGCCTGGTCCTGTTCGAGCGGGACCGGCAGCGCATCCGCCTGACCTCGGACGGCCGCGTCTTCCTCGCCGAGGCGCAGGCCCTGCTGACCCACGCCGGCCGGCTGGAGAACCTGGGGCGCCGGCTCGGGCGGGGCGAGGAGGGTGGGCTCTGCGTCGGTTACGTACCGGACGCCATGCACACCGGGCTCCTGCCCGCCGCCCTGCGCACGCTGCGCCTGGAGCGTCCCGGGATCCATGTGGCGCTGTACGGGCAGCAGAGCGCCGAGCAGTTCGAGGGGCTGCGGCAGCGCAGCCTGGACATCGCTCTGGTTCAGGAGCCGCCGGCCGAGGACGACCCGGATCTGCGCTCGGCGCTGCTGCTGGAGGATCCGCTGCTGCTCGTGCTGCCGGGCGGCCATCCGCTGGCGGACAAGCCGGATCTCGTGCCGGCCGATCTGGACGGGCAGCCGTGGATCGCGGTGGAGAGCAGCCGCGACCCGGCCTGGCGCGACGCGTTCGTCGCCTCGTGCGTGGCGGCCGGCTTCACTCCGGACATCACGCTGGACGCCGCTGAGCCCCTCACCGCGCTGGGGCTCGTCGCCTCGGGGTTCGGTTTGGCACTGGTGCAACGCAGCATGGTGCGCGGCACGGCGCCCGGCGTGGCCGTGCGGGAACTGCCTTGGCACAGCGGGTCCGCCCGGCTGTGGGCGGCGTGGCACCGGGTCGATCTGCGGCCCGTGGTGGGGGCCTTCCGTGCCACGGTGCTGGGCGCCGCGCCCGGTGAACCGGCAGCCGGGATCACCGGGGCGTAAACCGGTCGGCGGAACCACGGGCGCGTAAACCGGTTGGCCGGGGCATCGGGGCGTGCCAGGCTTCACCCCGTAACCACCCGTAACCAAGGGGCGTAGCTCAGCGGCCAGAGCGGCGGTCTCCAAAACCGTATGTCGCAGGTTCGATTCCTGCCGCCCCTGCCATCACCGTCCGACCCCCGTCATCGCACGTCGCCACGCCAGTCCCACTGGTGGCTGTCCGGCGACCGCGGCCCGTACTCGGCGCGTCCGCCGGGCCCGTAGGCGCCGATCTCGGTGACCAGCCCGACGCCGTCGCGCAGGTCCGCGTCGCCCCAGCCGGTGACGTCGAGGAGCAGCCCGTCGAGCGGGCCGCCGACCAGCTCGCGGTAGTCGTGACCCGGCCTCGGTCCCGGGCGGGGGTCGTCGTGGTCGGTGCCGTACACCCGTCGCTGCCTCATCAGCTCGTCCATGCGGGCAGCATCCCACCGAGCACTGACAACGGCTCGGTACGAGGGTCCATCCGGCCACCGTCCGGTGCCGGTCCGTCCGGTCCGGCACGGGTCCGCGGGCGGCGGGCGGCGGGCGGCGGGCGGCGGCGGCCGGAAATCGGCGCGCGTACGCCCTTCGGCTGTGGCACGCTCCACCGATGACCCTCCCACCTCGCCTGATCCCGCTGCTGGAGCAGTTCGACTTCGCGTGCGAGCGGCTCCTCGCCCGCCTGGCCGGTCCCGTCATGGACAGCGGCAACGGCGTCGACATCGGCGTCCACCCGCTCGGCGACGACGAGTACCTCTGGGAGCCCGTGCCCGACTGCTGGTCCGTACGCCGTCGCGGCGACGGACCCGGGGCCAGGGCGACCGCTCTGGCCGGGGCCGGTGACTGGGGGCGGGACTCGGCGGACTCCCCGCATCCGTTTCCCCCGCCGTTCACCACCCTCGCGTGGCGTCTGAGCCATCTCTCCGAGATGCTCACCCTCCGTGCCGACCACACCCACGGCAGCAGGTCGCTCACCCGCGACGGCTATCGCACGCCGGGGGACGCGGCCGGGGCGGTGGCCGCCTTCGAGACCGCGTCCGCCGCCTGGCGCGAGGCCCTGCTCACCGCCGACGACGCGGCCCTGGACACCGTCGGGTACAGCACCTACCCGAACGGCAGCGACGCCGAGGATCTCTTTGTCGACATCGTCTGGTGGGTGAACCAGGAGGTGCTGCACCACGGCGCCGAGATCGCCCTGCTCCGCGATCTGTACCGCGCCCGGCCGTCCTGAGGAGCGCCCCGGCGGCCGGGGAGCCCGCCGGGGGTCGCCGCAGTCGCCGCCCGGGTTGGCCCGCCATATGATTCAGGGACTTAGACCGTGTCCTACATGGTCAGTTGGCGGTTGTGCTGTTCATGGGAAGTGGACGGTGGGGATGGATCGTTCCGGACGGACTGTGGGAGATAGCGA
>NZ_JBHXJG010000259.1:0-9890 GCF_042723425.1 Streptomyces sp. NPDC058375
ACCACCCCGGAGCCCCACCGTGCCCGTCACCCCCTTCCCCGCCCCGCGCTCCCTGACGACGACTCCGGGCGGCGCGGCCCTCGACTCCCCGGTCCACGCGAACCCCGACCCGGGCCTACCGCCGCAGGGGTACCGGCTGCGCACCGGCCCGGAAGGCGTCGTGATCGACCACCGCGACGCCCTCGGTCTGCGCTACGCCCTGGCCACCCTCGACCAGCTCCGCGCCGGGCACGACTACACCGCCACCGGCTACACCATCACCGACCACCCCGACTTCCCGGTCCGCGGCTTCCTCCTCGACATCAGCCGCGACCGCGTCCCCACCCGCCGCACCCTGGCCCGCTGGATCGAGATCCTCGCCCTCTCCCGCTTCACCCAGCTGGAGCTGTACGGCGAGCACACCTACGCCTTCCGCGACCACCGGGACGCCTGGCAGGACGCGACCCCCCTCACCGCCGAGGACCTGCGCTGGCTGGACGCGCGCTGCGCCGCCGCCGGCATCGAGCTGGTGGCCAACCAGAACACCTTCGGCCACATGGAACGCTTCCTGCGCCACCCCCGCCACGCCCACCGCGCCGAGAACCCCGAAGGCTTCGAACGCGGCGGCGTCCACCGCCCGCCCAGCACCCTGGAACCCACCGACGACAACGCCGCCTTCGCCACCGCCCTGGTCGAGGAGGTCGCCCGCGAGGTCCGGTCCAGGCGCCTCAACATCGGCGCCGACGAACCCTTCGAGCTGGGGCGCGGAGCCTCCGCGGAGCGGATCGCCCAACAGGGCGTCGGCGAGGTCTACTTCTCCTTCGTCACCCGGCTCATGGCCCCCTGGCTGGAGGCCGGTTACACCGTAGAGTTCTGGGCCGACGTCTTCGCCGACCACCCCGAGCTGATGGACCGCGTCCCGCCGGGAGCCGTGCCCGTGGTGTGGCAGTACGACGGGCCCCGGGTGCTGTCCGAGGTCATCGACGGCGACACGCCCGAGGCCCGCACCTGGCAGCGGCTCGGCGCGGACTTCGACAACCTCCGCGAAGGGTTCCGCTCGCGCGGCAAGCTGCTCTCCGAGGCCGGAGTGCCGTTCTGGGTCGCCCCCGGCGCGAGCAACTGGAACTCCCTCCTCGGCCGGATCGACAATGCCGTGGACAACATGCTCGACGCGGCCGAGACCGGCCGGGAGAACGCCGCGAAAGGATTCCTGCTCACCTCCTGGGGCGACCACGGCCACTGGGACGCGCCTTCGGTGGCGTACGGTCCTGTGGTCTTCGGCGGCGCGGTGAGCTGGTCCCTGGAGACCAACCGGGACCTCGACATCGCCGCCGTCCTCGACGAACACGTCCTGCTGGACGAGGCCCGCCTGACCGGCGGCGTCCTGACACGCCTCGGCCGGCTCCACCGCGACCTGGGAGTGCCGCTGCTCAACGGCTCGCCGATCGCCCGGGCCCTCTTCCCCGACCCCGCCGTCCCGCTGCCGTCCCTCCCGACGCCGGAGGCGTTGGACCGGGTGGCCGCGACGCTCGCCGCCTGCCGTGAGGACCTCACCGCGGCCGATCCGGCCGCCGCCGACGGCGATGTGGTGCGCCGCGAACTCCACCATGCCGTGGCACTCGCGGAGTTCGCCGTGGACGTGCTGCGGGCCCGCGCCGCCGTACGCACTGACGCCGACACCGACGTCGTCTCGGTCTCCGAGGCCCCCGCCGACCCGGGGCCCCCCGCCCCCCCCGCCGCCGGGCCCCCCCGGCGGCGGGGGGGGCCCGGCGCCCTGACCCCCCCGCCCCCGCCCCCGCTGTCCCCGACGCCGACGTGATCGACCCGGCCACCGCGCGCCGCCTGCTGCGCCGGATCGAGCCGCTGCTCGCCGAGCAACGCGCCTGCTGGCTCCTCAGGTCCCGCCCGGGCGGCCTGGACGACAGCATCCGCGAACTGGACCGGCTCCGCCACCAGCTCATCGGGGCGGCCCACGCATGACCGCCGACGCGGAACGTCCCGCCGACCCGGAAGCCGCCGTACGACAGTGGCTGGACGCCCTCGCCGGCCAGCCCGCCGCCCCCACCGTCGCCGACCCGGTGGTACCGACCGCCGCGGAGCTGGCCGAGCGGATGGACCTGCTGGCCGTCCCCGGACCGGACCGGGACGAGGTGGCCGCCGGTCTGCCGGACCCGGGGCGCGACCCCGCCCGGTGGGAGGCGCTGGTCCGCTGCCACCAGCAGCTCTACGCCGACCCCGGCCCCGACGTCCCGTCCGCCGCACCCGACTGGCCCGCCGCGCCCACCGCCTTCGGCAGCGCGGGCCGCTACTTCTACGTCCACCTCTACGTCCTGGCCCTCCCGCAAGCCCTGGAGCGGCAACGCCGCCTCGCCATCCCGGACGACGTCGTCGCCGCCACCTTCGCGGACCTCGGCGCGAAGCTGACCACGTACCGGTCCGGCCACGGCACCGGCGGCTTCGACCGCCAGCGGTGGATCGTCCGCCACTTCCGGGGCGCCCTGCACCGGCTCGGCCGCCTCCAGTTCGAGCGGGGCGTCCTCGACGCGGACGCCACGGGTGGGGACGCGGCAACCGCCGGGGGTCCGGCCCACGGAGACCAGGTCCTCCAGGTGCACATCCCCGGCGACGGCCCGCTCGACCCCTCCGGCTGCGACGCCTCCTTCGCCGCCGCCCGGGAGTTCCACGCCCGCCACTTCCCCGGCACCCGCCACCGGCACGCCACGTGCAGCTCCTGGCTCCTGGACCCGCAACTCGCCGACCACCTCCCGCAAAGCTCCAACATCCTCGCGTTCCAACGGCGCTTCGCGGCCTTCGGGGCCCGCCCGGTGGGCGACGACGACGTGCTGGAGTTCGTCTTCCACGCACCGCCGGGAACAGCCGACCTCGACCGCCTGCCGCAGGAGACGACCCTGCACCGCTCCCTGGTCCGACACCTGCGAGCGGGAGGCCACTGGCGTACGGCCCACGGGTGGACCGACCTGCCGTGACGCCGCCGCTCCCGGTCGGGCCCAGCCGGCTCGACCGGGCGGGCGGCGGCGTGGGACATTACGTCCCTGCGGAACCGGGGGGTTCCGTACGCGAGGGACACGGGGGAGGGGACGGATCATGGATCTGTTCGACGGGGAGCTGGGCGGGCGGGACGACCACGGGCTGGACACCGGAGGCGGCTGGTCGTGGTGCGGTGTCATCACCGTCGGGGTCTTCATCCTGCTCGGGGTGCTGATCACCTGGGTCTTCGGGCTCGTCGGCCGGATTCTCTGAGCGCCCGGCCCCGGCTCGCCTCCACTGCGTGCCGCCGGGCGGCGCGGTACGGTCGCCACCGGGGGCCCGGCCGGGGCGCACCCGGCCAACCACCGTGTACGGAGAGCCGGCAGAGGAGAGACATGAGCGTCGACGACGACGATTTCCGCCGCAGGATCCGGTCCGACGTCCCCCACTCGGCGCGCGTCTGGAACGCCTGGCTGGGCGGCAAGGACCACTACCCGGTGGACCGGGAGCTGGCCGAGGTGGTGAGCGCGGCCTACCCGCAGATGGTCGACATCGCCCGGGCCTCGCGGGCCTTCCAGATCCGCGCGATCCGCTACCTGGCTTCCACGGGGGTACGCCAGTTCCTGGACGTCGGGACCGGGTTGCCGGTGGCGAACAGCACGCACGAGGTCGCGCAGAGCATCGCGCCCGAGTCGCGGATCGTCTACGTGGACAACGACCCGATCGTCCTCGCCCACGCCGAGGCCCTGCTGACCAGCGCGCCCGAGGGCGGCACGGCCTATGTGGAAGCCGATCTCTCCGCGGTCGACACCGTGGTGGACGAGGCGGCGAGGACGCTCGACCTGTCCGAGCCCGTCGCCGTACTCCTGCTCTCGACGCTCGGCCATCTCGCCCCGGCCGAGGGCATCGCCGTCGTCCAGCGGTACCTGGCCCGGATGCCGTCCGGAAGCTTCCTGGTGCTCTGCGACACGGTGAAGACTCCGCAGACGCTGGCGGCGCAGGAGGCGTACGCGTCGGGCGACAACCCGCCCTACCTCGTCCGGGAACCGGAGGAAATCACCGACTGCGCCGCCGGCCTGGAGCTGGTCGAGCCGGGGTTCGTGTCGATCGACCGCTGGCGGCCCGAGGAGGACGACGCGGTACCGGTCGACCAGTGGGGGCTCGTCGCCCGCAAGCCGTAGCCGTAGGCACAGCCGTGGCCGTTGGCTGTATCCGTACGGCGGGGCGGGGGAGCGGCACGACCGTCCATGGAGCATGGAGCGGGCCCGGGCGAGAACGCCCGGGCCCGCGGCCGTACGGTCAGTCGTTCCGTCGCCGGGCTGCCGTGTCCTCGCGCAGCCGGCCGGTGTGGCGGGTGAGCGAATCCACCCGGTCCGCCAACTCCCGGTGCTCCGGAGTGAGATGGGAGTGGAGCGCGGTGAGCGGGGTGACCAGGGCGGCCGCGTCGTCGGCGCCGAGCGCCCTGCGGAGCCGCTCCAGCGAGGGGTCCGCCGAGGCGGGGAGGTCGGCCAGGGCGGAGATCTGCCCGGCGAGGGACCGCAGGTCCGCCGCGTTCTCCCGCGCCCACGTCGTGATCGACCGGTCTCCCGCCCTGCGGTCCCGGGTCGCCCGGACCCGCTGCTCCCCGGTGCTCCCCGCGGAGCCGGGGCGCAGCCGCAGATAGCGGCGCTCGGCGGCCTGCCGGCTGGCGACGCCCAGCGGGTCCGCGAGGTCGGCCCAGCTCGCTCCCGCCGCTCGGGCCGTCTCGATCAGCCCGGTCTCCCAGCCCGCGAGCCGCTCCCGGACTTCGCGCAGCAGCTGGAGCGAGGCCAGGGCCTGTGACCGCTCCAGGCCGGCTTGCGGGGCGGAAAAGGCGCCGTCGGCGCCGGCGTGCGCGTCGCGGACCGCCGCGTCGATGGCCTTGAGGGCCGCCGCCGCCGCGAGGAAGGAGACGGCGTCCGGGGCGGGGCGAGGGGGCGGCTCGGCGTGGGCCGATGGGGACATGGGGGCTCCTCGGTGTGCTCGACGATGCTGTCGTCCTTTCGGTGACATGGTCAGTTGTCATCGAATGGATGACATGCTACAACGGTGTCAGGTGAAAAGCGCGGGCTATCCGCCCGATCGACTGGAGGTGTTTCCGTCATGCTGATGCGTACCGATCCCTTCCGTGAACTCGACCGGATCACCGAGCAGCTCCTGCGCCCCGGCACCTGGTCGCGGCCCTCGGCGATGCCGATGGACGCGTACCGGGAGGGCGACGAGTACGTGGTGGCATTCGATCTTCCCGGCGTCGCGCCGGACGCGATCGACATCGACGTCGAGCGGAACATGCTGACCGTCAAGGCCGAACGCCGGCCGGCCGTGAACGCCGACAACGTACAGATGGAGCTCTCCGAGCGGCCGCTGGGCGCCTTCTCGCGCCAGATCGTTCTCGCGGACACGCTCGACACCGAACGGATCGACGCCGACTACGACGCGGGCGTGCTGACCCTGCGCATCCCGATCGCCGAGCGCGCCAAGCCCCGCAGGATCGCCATCGGCGGGGAGGCCCGGCGCAAGCAGATCAAGGGCTGACCCAGGTCCGCCCGCGACAGCGGCGAAGGCCGGTACGAATCTCCCCTTTTCTTCGGTATGACTTGCTCTTCGGCGGGCATCCGAAGAGCACCTGACCTTGATCCACCCGCTGTCCGCCACCGCGCCGACTCGACGACGAGTCGCGGGGGCGGACAGCGCATCGACATGAGCAGTACGGACGAGAAGGGCTGCCGCCACGATGATCCACGAGCCTCGGAACGCCGGCGCACCGATGGACACGACCTTTGGCCTGCTGTTGGAGAAGATCCGGTACGAGGGCGCCTACCCCACGCGCGAACGTGCCGAGGAGAGCCTGCGTGCCGTGCTGGGGGCGCTCGGCCGGCAGGTCACCGGTGACGAGCGGGTCGCGCTCGCCGCCGCCCTGCCCGAGGAGGCCGCCCGCGTGTTCGCCGCGGAGGTTCCGGCCGTGAAGCAGCTTCCCGGGGCCGCCTTCGTCCGTGAACTCGCCGAGCGGACCGGGGGCACCCCGGCGACCGCCCGGTGGGACGCCGGGGTGGTCCTGAGTCAGCTTGCCGCGCTGGTCGGCGACGACCTCGTCGCCGACGTCGTCAGCTGCCTGCCGCCCGGTTACGCGCTCCTCTTCGGCCGCGCGGAACTCCTCGCCCAGGCGGCCTGATCACACGACTTCGCAGGGCCGGACCCCTGGCCTTACGCCGCTACTTCGGCGGGACGCCGAGACGCCGGCCGCTCACATGAAGCGCCCGGCGTCCCGTTCCGCTCTCTGCCTGTCTGCCTGTCTGCCTGTCGGTCTGTCTGTCTGCCTGACCGACCGACCGGCCGACCGGCCTACCGGCGGATCGTCACCGGTTCGATCTCCGCGTTGTTGTGCCGGCGCGCCCAGTTCTCCAGAGCGACCCGGCAGGCGTGGTCGAGGTGGCGCAGCCCGGTCAGGTCCAGCTCTATGGGCTGGTCCTGCGGGAGCTTCTCCAACTGCTCCAGGATCCGGGGCAGTCGCAGGAAGGTGGCGTTCCCGGTGAGGGTCACCACGACCCGGCCGCCGGTCAGCTCATGGGTGGTGAGCTGGACGTGCGAGGTCTCCCAGGCCGACTTGACCACCGCCAGCAGCAGACCGAGCACGACCCCCTCGAAGAGGTTGGTCACCACGATGGCGATCGCGGTGATCGCCAACAGGACGGCCTCCCCGCGGTGTTCGCGCCACAGCGGGCCGAACTCCTTGGCGGGCACCAGCTTGCACCCGGCGTGCACGAGGATCCCGGCGAGCGCGGCCAGCGGGATGATCCCGACGGCGGCGGGCAGCAGCGCGGCGAAGAGCAGCAGCCACAGGCCGTGCGCGACCCGGGAGAGCGCGGTGGTCGCCCCGGCCTGGACGTTGGCGGCGCTGCGGACGATGACCGCGGTCATCGGCAGGGCGCCGAGGGCCCCGCAGATGGTGTTGCCGACGCCCTGGGCCACCAGCTCCTTGTCGTAGTCGGTACGGGGCCCGTCGTGCATCCGGTCGATGGCCGCCGCGCTGAACAGGCTCTCCGCCGAGGCGATGAGGGCGAAGGCCAGGACCGTGCCGATCACCGCCACGTCGGCGAGCCGGGAGAACTCCGCCCCACCGGGCAGATCGATGGCGTGCAGCAGACCGTTGACGTCGGCCACCGCGGGACTCAGCCCGGCCAGCGAGGCGACCGCGGTGGCCAGGGCGACCGCGGCGAGGGGTGCCGGGACGATCCGCACCCGGGCCGGGAGCTTCGGCCACAGCAGCAGCACGGCGATGGTTCCCGCGCCGAGGCCGAAGGCGGTCAGGGCCTCCTGGTTCGTGACGATGTCGACGGCGAGACCGGGGAGCCCGGCCAGCTTGGCGAGACCGCTGCCAGGCTGTTCGAGGTCGGCCATGGCGTACACCTGGCCCAGCACGATGATCAGCCCGATACCGGCGAGCATGCCCTGCACCACGGAGACGGAGATGGCGCGGAACCAGCGGCCGAAGCGCGCCAGCCCCAGCACGACCTGGAGCAGCCCGGCCGCGAGCACGATCGGACCGAGCGTGCTCAGGCCGAACTCCTTGACGGCCTCGAAGACGAGGACGGTGAGCCCGGCTGCCGGGCCGCTGACCTGGAGTTTGCTTCCGGGGAGGAGGCCGACGACGAGTCCGCCGACGATGCCGGTGACCAGGCCCAGTTCGGCCGGCACCCCGGAGGCGACGGCGACGCCGACGCACAGCGGCAGCGCGACCAGGAAGACGACGAGTGACGCCAGAAGGTCACGGCGTACGACGTGGGGGTTCTTGAGGTCCTTCGCGGAAATCACGATGGCTTCCCTTGTGGGTACGGTCGCGCCCGGCCGGGGCCGAGCGCGGGGACGTGGGGGGAGGGAGAGCCGTCAAAGGCGGGCGAACTCGGTGCCGCGTTCGGGTCGGTGCACGCTGACCGAGCCGGTGTGCACTTCGTAGTACCAGGCGTGCAGGCCGAGGGAGCCCTCGGCGAGCCGCTCGCGCACCGCGGGGTAGCCGCGCAGGGTGTCGAGCTGGGCGAGGGCGTGGGCCTGGACCGCGCCGGGGAGGTCGCCGGCGTCGGTGGGGGGTGTCCGGCCGTCCGTGGAGCGCTCCAGCCAGTGGCGGACGGCCGGCATGGCGGAGAGGTCGTCGCCGCGGAGGATCGCGCCCACCGCGCCGCAGTGGGAGTGCCCGCACACGATGATGTCGCGCACCTGGAGCACGCACAGCGCGTACTCGATGGTGGCGGCCTCACCGGTGGGCCGGTCCTGGCCCGGGTAGGGCGGAACGATGTTGCCCGCGGTACGGAGTTCGAAGAGCTGACCCGGGCGGGCGCCGGTGATCAGCGAGGGGACGACACGCGAGTCCGAGCACGTGACGAAGAGTGCTTCGGGGGTCTGGCCGTCCGCGAGACGTTCGAAATCCTTTGCGTTCGCGGCGACGTGCTCGGTGAATGTCCGGGCGTGTTCTACGAGGGACTGCATGGTGGCCTGCCTCCTGCATCCGGCGGTACCGGGGAGCGGTGTGGTCGGGTCATATCGACGAATGCACTAGTTGTATCCGTATACGTGTTCGGAATAGATGAAGGGTTCTTCACCTTGCGGTTTGCCGGACGGTAGCCCTAATGGGGCTCGCTCCGGCCGCTCCGTACGGATACGACTACACCTGAGCATATAGACCAGAACTTTGCTATCGCATTACCTTCTCGTGAAGGAACGTAAATGCGCCACCCAAGTCATTCATTCGGCTTGTTCTTTGTGATTGCCAATGGGTGGAGAGTGTGAAGAGTTCCGAGAGGTATGACTGCGCCGTCAGATGCGTCGGCCGTGCACGAAGACGTGCGGCTCGGGAGCGCCCGCCGGATGCTCCGGGGTGAACAGCGCGCTGCGTGTCCACTCCACGGCGATGCCCGCCCGCGCGACCAGGGCGGTGAACTCCTCGGCCCCGAAGCTGGAGACCCGCACCGGCTGCCCCATGAACTCCGCGTCGACCCCCGCGACGTCCACCGGCACCGTCGCGGCGACCAGCAGCCCGCCGGGCCGCAGCACCCGGACGAGCCGCTCCAGCAGCTCGACCTGCTCGCGGCGCTCCAGCTGCAACAGCGAGAAGTACACACAGACCGCGTCGAACTCACCCTCGGCCAGCGGAAGATCGCGGATGTCCGCGCAGCGGAACTCGGCCCCCGGGACCTGCCGGGCCGCGAGCGCCGTCATCACCGGCGACACGTCGACGCCCAGCACCCGGTGCCCCGCGTCCGTCAGGGTCTGCGCCGTGGGCCGGCCCGTCCCGCTGCCCACGTCCAGCACGCGGCTCCCCGGGGCGAGATCCATCAGCAGCCGCTCCAGCGATTGCCGGTGGGCGGCAGATGAGGCGAAGGCCCGCTCGTACTCCGCGCCCAGCGCGTCGAACACCGCCGCGGCCGGACTCCCGTGACCGTCGCCCGCACGTTCCTGGCTGTCACCCATCGAGGCGGTCCTTCCGTGGTCCGACGCGCGCCGGGGCCCGTGCACCCGGCCGCTGTGAGCGTCCCCCCGCGAGCGGCTGAGTATGCCGGTCCCGCCCCCCTGAGTACGTTCCCCGATGTCCGGAGCGCCCGGGCCGCTGTTCGATGGCCGTATGACCTCCGAAGCGCCGCGCCGCCCCCGTATCGAGCACGTCACCACCGCCGGCTCCGCCCTGGCCGTCACGCTGCTCCCGCTGGTGGTCGGCGTGCTGCTGGCCAAGACGATGGCGGCGGACCCGATGACATCGGTGAACGCGCTCGTCACCAACGGGCACCGCCCGCGGGTTTCGCCGAAGGAGTGGCGTCGGTGCGGCGGCCACGCGCTGCGTCGGCTGCGGACCGCCGAGCGGCCTTCCTTCGCCCGTATCGGCACGCGCTGACGCCGCCCGGGCCGGTGAGATCCGG
>NZ_JBHXJG010000260.1:0-9878 GCF_042723425.1 Streptomyces sp. NPDC058375
GGTGCTCAGGGGATCTCGCGAGGAGACCTCTGGGTCCGGGGCGCCGTGCTGCGGCGCCCCGGGTGGGCGTCAGCCCTGGTGGGGGTAGGTGTAGTCGGTCGGCGGGACCAGCGTCTCCTTGATGGCCCGGGTCAGGGTCCAGCGCTGGAGGTTCTGCGGGGCGCCCGCCTTGTCGTTGGTGCCGGAGGCACGGCCGCCGCCGAAGGGCTGCTGGCCGACGACGGCGCCGGTCGACTTGTCGTTGATGTAGAAGTTGCCCGCGGCGTAGCGGAGCTTGTCCATCGTGTACGCGGCGGCCGCGCGGTCGCCCGCGATGACCGAGCCGGTCAGCGCGTAGTCGGAGACCGACTCCATCTGCTCCAGCATGGCGTCGTAGTTCGCGTCCTCGTAGACGTGGATCGCGAGGATCGGGCCGAAGTACTCGGTCGTGAAGACCTCGTTCTCGGGGTCGGTGCAGACGATGACGGTCGGGCGGACGAAGTAGCCCACCGAGTCGTCGTACGTGCCGCCCGCGACGATCTCGCACGCCGGGTCGGACTTCGCGCGGTCGATCGCGGCCTTGTTCTTGGCGAACGAGCGCTCGTCGATGACGGCCCCGATGAAGTTGCTCAGGTCGGTGACGTCACCCATCGTGATGGAGTCGACCTCGGCCGCGAACTCCTCCTTGAAGCCGGAGTTCCAGATGGAGGCCGGGACGTACGCCCGCGAGGACGCGGAGCACTTCTGGCCCTGGAACTCGAAGGAGCCGCGGGTCAGCGCGGTCTTCAGGATGGCGCGGTCGGCGCTGGGGTGCGCGACGACGAAGTCCTTCCCGCCGGTCTCGCCGACGAGCCGCGGGTAGGTGCGGTAGTTGGCGATGTTGTTGCCGACCGTCTTCCACAGGTGCTGGAAGGTGGGGGTCGAGCCGGTGAAGTGGATGCCGGCCAGGTCGCGGTGGTTCAGCGCCACCTCGGAGACGGCCTTGCCGTCGCCGGTGACCAGGTTGATGACGCCCTTGGGCAGCCCGGCCTCCTCCAGGAGCTGCATCAGCAGCACGGCGGCGTGGGTCTGCGTCGGGGACGGCTTCCACACCACGACGTTGCCCATGAGGGCGGGGGCGGTGGGGAGGTTGCCCGCGATGGCCGTGAAGTTGAAGGGCGTGATCGCGTAGACGAAGCCCTCCAGCGGGCGGTGGTCCATGCGGTTCCACACGCCCGGGGAGTTGGCCGGGGGCTGCTCGGCGAGGATCTGGCGCGCGTAGTGCACGTTGAAGCGCCAGAAGTCGATGAGCTCGCAGGGGGTGTCGATCTCGGCCTGCTGGGCGGTCTTGGACTGGCCGAGCATGGTGGAGGCGGCCAGCGTCTCGCGCCAGGGGCCCGAGAGCAGCTCGGCGGCGCGCAGGATGATCGCGGCGCGGTCGTCGAAGGCCATGGCGCGCCAGGCCGGAGCGGCGGCGAGGGCCGCGTCGATGGCGTCCTGGGCGTCCTGCTCGGTGGCCCCGGCGAAGGTGCCGATGACGGCCTGGTGGTTGTGCGGCTGTACGACGTTGACCCGCTCGCCGCCGCCCATCCGCTTCTCGCCGCCGATGGTCATCGGCAGGTCGATCGGGTTGTCGCTGAGCTCCTTGAGCTTCACCTCCAGGCGGGCGCGCTCCGGGGAGCCGGGGGCGTAGGTGTGGACCGGCTCGTTGACCGGCGCGGGGACCTGGGTGACGGCGTCCATGAGTGCCTTGTCTCCTTGGTGTCGGCGGGGGTGGGGGTCGGCCTGGGCCGGCTCAGCCCTTGGTGAGGATCGAGCGGCCGAAGAACAGCAGGTTGGCCGGCTTCTCCGCGAGGCGGCGCATGAAGTATCCGTACCAGTCGGTGCCGTACGCCGTGTAGACGCGCATCCGGTGGCCCTCGGCCGCGAGCCGGACGTGCTCGTCGCTGCGGATGCCGTACAGCATCTGGAACTCGTACTCGTCCAGTTTGCGCCCGGCCTGGCGGCCCAGCTCCTGGGCGATGGCGATGAGACGGGGATCGTGCGACCCGATCATCGGGTAGCCCGCGCCCTCCATCAGGATGCGGGTGATGCGGACGTACGCCTTGTCGATCTCGGCCTTGTCCTGGTACGCGACGGAGGCGGGCTCCTTGTAGGCGCCCTTCACGATGCGGACGCGGCTGCCGGCCTCGGCCAGGCGGCGGGCGTCGTCCTCGGTGCGGAAGAGGTAGGACTGGATGACGCAGCCGGTCTGCGGGAAGTCCTTCCGCAGCTCCTCGTGGATGGCGAACATCGAGTCGAGGGTGGTGTGGTCCTCGGCGTCCAGGGTGACCGTGGTGCCGATGGCGGCGGCCGCCTCGACGACCGGGCGGACGTTGGCGAGGGCCAGCTCGTGGCCGCCCGGGAATGTGGGGGCGAGCCCGGAGGGCTCTCCGTTGAGGGTGGCGGCGGGCGACGGGAGGGACTGGCCGAACATCGACAGCTTGACGGACATCTCGGCGCGGGGGCCGAGGTCCAGGGCCTTCAGGCGCTCGACGAGCTCCAGGTAGGCGTCGCGGGCGGCCTCGGCCTGCGCGGGGGTGGTGATGTCCTCGCCGACGACGTCGAGCGTGACCTCCAGGCCCCTGCCCGCGGCGTCCTCGACGATCGGGACGACCTGGTCGACGGTCTCCCCCGCGATGAAGCGGTCGACGACCTGCTTGGTGCCGGGCGCGGCCGAGATGAACCGGCGCATCTTGTCGCTGCGTGATGCGGCGAGAATCACGGGAGCCAGCACGGGGCACCTCCACGAATGTACGGACGAAGGGCCATAACGGTACGAACGTGAACGGACCGGTACGGCACGGATAACCACTGTGAAATCTAGGTACCCCGCGCAGGCTGTGCCATCGACACCTGTCACGCATCCGTGGCCGCCACCTCAGACATCTGTATGAAGCAGGGGGTGAGGGGGTGCAGAATGGCGGAGTGACAGGCGATTACCAGGAACTGGTCGACGAGATCTCGGCCCTCCTCGACGCCCCGGCCACCCTGGAGAACCGGGACTTCGGCCTGGTCGCCTTCGGAGCCCACGACAGCGACGACGACAGCGCGATGGACCCGGTCCGCACCCGCTCGATCCTGACCCGCCGCTCCACCCCCGCCGTCCGCGCCTGGTTCGAGGGGTTCGGCATCACCCGGGCCACCGGACCCGTCCGGATCCCCGCCGCCCCCGAGGCCGGGGTGTTCCGGGACCGCATCTGCCTTCCGGTACGCCATCGGGGTGTCGTCCTCGGATACGTCTGGCTGCTCGACGCCGACCCGGGCCCGACCGCGGAGCAGCTCGCCGCCGCGATGGAGGTCGCCGCCCGGATCGGGGCGCTGCTCTCCGACGAGGCACGGGCGGGCGCGGACCTCTCGCGGGAGTTCGGCGCGGTCCTCACGGCGGGCCCCGGCCGGCAGCACGACACCGCCGTCGCCGCGCTCGGCGAGGCCCTGGGCCGGGACGCGGAGGGGCTGCACACGGTGGTGTGCGTGACCCCGTGGGCGGACGACACGCCGTCGGTACGGGGCGTGGCGTCGGCGGCCGCGCTGGCGACGGTCGCCGTGCCGGGGGCCGCCGGGGACCGGTCGCTGGCCGCGCTCGTCCGGCTGCGCTCGCCGGACCGCCTCGACCCGGCCCTGAGCGCCGCGGACCGGCTGCGCACCGGCGCGGACCCGGCCGTCACCGGGGGGATCGCCACGCCGCGCCGGGGCCTGGACCAGCTGACGGTCTCCTGGCGCGAGGCGGTGGCGGCGGCCCGCGCGGCCCGGGCCGAGACCCGGTTCGGCCCGGTCGCCCGGTGGTCGGAGATCGGCCCGTACCGCCTGCTGACCGCCCTCCCGGGCACCGGGAACGACCCCGAGGATCCGGCGGTCGCCTCACTGCTGACCCCGCTGCACCGGGAGCTGGCGCACACCGCCGAGGTGTTCCTGGACTGCGCGGGCCAGGCGAGCCGGACGGCCGCGGCGCTGGGCGTCCACCGCCAGACGCTGTACTACCGGCTCTCCCGGATCCAGCAGATCACCGGCCTGGACCTCAACGACGGCGAGGACCGGCTGCTGCTGCACATGGCGGTCAAGCGGGCGCGGCTGTAGGCAGCGTCCCGCCCGGGGCAACGGGTTCAGGCCGTCTTACGCGGTCCGCTGCGGCGGTACCCCTCCCAGATGGGGCCGCCCGCCGCGTCGAGGACCTCCGTGACCAGCGAGGTCAGGCCCTCCGGTGCACCGCCCAGCGCGGCCTGCGCCGCCTCGTCCAGGCGCGCCGGAAGGTCCGGCTCGACCGGTTCGAGGCGTCGGGCCAGCCACTTGCCGCCGCCGAGCCACGTGCCGTGGGTCAGCAGCGCCAGCTCGCCGCTCCGCCGGACGAGTTCGGCCACGACGAACAGCCTCTCCCCCGCGTCCGTGACGGCGCCGAAGTCGTCGAGCAGATCCGTCAGCGCGTACCGGGCGTCTTCGAGTGCCGTGTCGGTGACCGGGGGCGGCCCCGCGGCCGCGAGACGTTTCGCCGTCTCCGCCATCCGTGCCCCTGTCCCGTCGGCGTCGAGCAGCAGCGCCCCATCGGCACACATCCACAGCAGGGCCGAGTTCCGCTGCACGATCTCCGGGGTCACGAAGCTGTGCCAGGAGTCCTCGGTGTGCACGAACAACTCCACCGGCCAGTCCCCGTACCGCAGGCTCTCGCGGTACGGGGCGGGCGGGCCGTCGAGCAGCACGACGACGTCCAGGTCGGACCGGGCGGTGCGCCGACCGGTCAGGACACTGCCGCCGAGGAACGCGGCGCGGGCGTCGGGGTGACGCTCCAGGACAAAGGTGCGGGCAAGATCGATTACGTCCATGCCCACACTCTGCCGTGACCCCGCCGGCTCCGGGACACGGCCCCCCACCCGCCCCCCGGCCGGATCACTTGCCGAAGCGGCGTTCCCGGTTGGCGTACGAACGCAGCGCGCGCAGGAAGTCCACGTGCCGGAACGCCGGCCAGTAGCAGTCCACCCAGTGCATCTCGGCGTACGCGGACTGCCAGAGCAGGAAGCCGGAGAGGCGCTGCTCGCCGGAGGTGCGGATGATGAAGTCGGTGTGGTCGGCGACGGGTGAGTAGAGGTGCCGGGAGATGTCGTCGATCCCGAACCGGGCGACCAGTTCGGCCGGGTCGCCGCCGGCCGCGATGTGCTCCTCGAAGGCGCTCTTCACGGCGTCGACGATCTCGCGCCGGCCGCCGTACCCGACCGCCACGTCCACCTTGAGGCCGCCGCGCCCGGTCGTGGCGGCGGTGGCCTCCTTCAGCACCCGGGCGCTGGTGCCGGGCAGCATGTCGAGCGAGCCGATCGCCCGGACCTCCCAGTCCCGGCCCTCGGCGGTGATGTCGCGGACGGTGTCCTCGATGACCTCGATCAGCGGGCCGAGCTCCTCGGCGGGGCGGCCCAGATTGTCGTCGGAGAGCATGAAGAGGGTCACGTGCTCGATCCCGGCGGCCGTGCACCAGCCCAGGAACGTGGTCACCTTGGCGCCGCCCGCCCGGTAGCCCTCCCGGACGTCCGTGTGCCCGGCCTTGCGGGCCCAGCGCCGGTTGCCGTCGACCATGATCCCGACGTGCTGGGGGCGCGGCAGGCCCACCAGGGTGGCGGCGAGCCGGCGCTCGTACACCGCTTCGATCGGCCGCCGGAGGAACAGGGGGAGCAGTTTCATGAACCTTCTCCAGCACGGGACAGCTCACGGGAGCGCTGATGTCGACGGACCTTATCAGCGGCTCCGGCCCGCGCCTGCCGGCATCGGGCGGAGCCGGACGGGCCTCACAACGGCCCGTCGAAGGGGGCCGGTTCGGGGACCGGGCGGTCGCTGACCAGGGCGGCCAGCACGAACGGCGCGTCCCCGTCACTGTGGCCGACGATCAGGGCGATCCACCGGCCGCCCGGATCGACGGGGCCCCAGACCTCCAGGTCTCCGTACAGGTCCTCGGAGAACAGCGCCTCGAACAGCGGCTCCACCGGCGATCCGCCCTGCCGCCGCATCAGCGGCCCGTCCAGCCGCACCGTGCGGTGCGGACCCCAGCGCTCGCCCAACACCCGGGCCACCTCGGCCAGATGGGCCTCCGCGGCCTCCTCGGCGTCGTTCCACTCGGGGGCGTACACGCCGGTGAGCGAGTCGCCCTCCCAGAGCGGCACGATCCGGAAGCCCTCTCCGACGGTGACCGTCCACTCGCCGGTGACCGGGTCGCCCTCGGCGGCAGTCGGGCCGATGGTCGGCACGGGGGCGGCGAGAAGCTCGGTGACCTCCGCCGCCGCGCGCTCCGCGTCGAAGGCCTCGCCCGCCCGGGAGGTCACAGGGCCGCCCGGTCCATCGGGCGGGGCAGCGGGGCCAGCGCCCCCGCCTCGCGCAGCCGCTCGTACACGCGCACCACGGTCGCACTGTCACCCGGAGCCGCGATGCTCAGCAACTCCCCGCCGCCGGGCAGGGGTTCGCGGACCGTCTCCAGGTCGTCGGGGACGAGGGCGGCGCGGGCCGGGGAGAGATAACCGGCGCGCCCGACGACGGGGTCGCCGACGGAGTACCCGGCGTCGTCCTCCAGCGCGTCCAGCACGTCGTCGTCGTTCACATCGCCGAAGTCCGGTTGCCACACCCGGGCGACCAGGGTGAGCAGGGCTTCCTCGGGGACCACGGCCTCGTCCGGGGCGTGCAGGATGATCGCGAGCGACTGGAGCAGGAAGTCCGGCGCGCCCCCGGCCAGTCCGCTGATCTCCGCCTGCCAGCCGGGCGCACCGGTGCCCACCAGCCGCAGCCCGGTGCCGGTGATGTCCGACCAGTCGGTCGCGCTCCGGGCCTTGCGGAGCGCGTCGAGCAGGGCGTCCTCGTCGGCGGTGATGGCGGTGGCGGGCCCGTTCCCGTGGACCTGGCTCCAGGCGTCGGCCGCCTGCGGGACCAGCTCGGCGAGCCCGTCGAGGGTCCGCAGCCACCGGTCGGCCACGGTCTCGACCGGCTCCGGCCGGGGGCCCCAGAAGCCCCGCACTACACGTCGCATGCTCGTCTCTCCTCCGTCGGCCGGCCCACTGCCCTAGGTTCCTCCGGCCGGACGGCGGCCGGGATCACCACGCGTTGCAGGCTACTCGGGTCACGGCCGTCCCTACGTGGAGTTCGGTACGTGGCCCTCCGTACGCGTCCTTCCGCGCCCGTCCTTCTGTACGTGGCCTTCCGCGCCCGTCCTTCCGTACGTGGCCTTCCGCGCCCGTCCTTCCGTACGTGGCCTTCCGTCCTGACGCGGTCTACTCGTCGAAGGCCCCCGGCTTCCTCTTGCTGTCGTTGGGCTTCGTCGGGCTGTGCACCACCTTGATGGGCAGTCCGTCTTCGCGGAACGCCTTGCGCGCGGCCTTGGCCACGTTCGGGTCGGAGAAGTGCCACTCCACGGTCCGGCCGCCGGACGCCTGCACCTGGGCGCGGGCCTCCTTGATGAACTTGTCCCTGCCCGACTGGTTGAGGGTGCCCTTGTCGGACTTGGACAGATAGCTGTCGTAACCGTTCTTGGCCTCCAGGAACGTCTGCCGGGAGGAGTCCCAGCCGTCGTACTCCACCGCCGGCCTGCCCTCCTCGGGATGCGGTACGACGTACTCCTGGCCCCGCTTGGTCCCGGTCACCTGCTCCTGGTAGCGGAGCCAGGGCTCGTTCCGCTTCCAGTTGGGCGCGGGGTTGCGGTCGCGGCTCGCCCAGTAGCCGTCTCCCCCGTCCGCGTCGCCGAGCTTGCGGTCGACGAGGTCCTCGGCCCAGGACGGCGGGGTGTAGTTGCGCGGGTCGGAGGTGTCGTTGCGCTTCGGTTCGGGGTACTGCTTCTTCTCCGCGGCCGCCCTGCGCGCCCGCTCCGGCTCCTCCAGCCGCTTCTGCTCCAGATGGGCGGCCCGCTCCGCGGCCCTGGCATCCTGGGCCGCCTTCTTGGCCGCCTCGTCGCATCCGTCGTTCGCGAGGACGATCCGGCCCGGGGAGCCGCCCGCCAGCACACCCGTGCCCGGGCCCGGGACACCGGTGGTCCCGCCCCCGCCGTACCGCACCGTCGGCGGGCCCGAGGCGATGACGCAGCCGGTACGGCGTGCCGCGTCCTCGGCGGTGTCCGCCGCTTCGTCGGCCTCCTTCGCCGCCTTCCGTACCCCGTCGAGGTCGCCTGCCTGAGCAGCCGCGCGGGCCCGGCGGGCCGCGGCCCCCGCGTCGTCGGCGGCGCGGCCCACGGCTCCGGCGGCCTTGCCCAGCACCCCGAGCTTGCCGACCTTGCCGACGACCTTCCCGACGTTGTAGCCGGGGATGAAGATCGAGCCGACGTTCCAGATCACATCGGTGACCGCGCGGGTCTTCTCCCCGTTGTTCCAGCGCTCGCGGACCTCGTCCCCGACGAAGACGTCGTCGCCGACCGTGACCACGGTGCCCACGGAGGCCTTGCCCCAGTCCCACACCGCGCCCAGGTAGTCGCCGTCGGCCCATTTGCCGCCCGCGCCCTCGGAGTCCTCGACCCACTGGTCGCCGAGCTGTTTGCCGTAGTCGGCGAGGCCCGACCAGGTCTCCGGCTTGAACAGGTCGATGATCCCGGTGATGTCGCCCCAGAGCCCGTCGACCACGAGCCCCTTGAAGACCTGCGTCGTACGGTCCCAGGCGCAGCCGAAGAAGCCCCAGCCGCCGCAGTCCTCCTTCTCCTCGGCCTGCTCGCCACCGTCCTCGCCCTCGCCGTCGTCGGACGTCGGCTGTACGTCGTAGACGGCCTCGGGCTCCTCGCTGTCCTCGGGGTAGGTGTCCTCGCCGGTGCCGGGGCGCCCGTTGTCGTCGGGGCCGCCGGTACCGCCGCTCGTCGTGGTGGAGCCTTCGGATCCGCCTGACCCTTCGGTGCCTCCTGAGCCCTCGGTACCGGCCGAGCCCTCGGTGCCTGCGGAGCCCTCCGAACCGTGGGTGCCTCCCGTGCCGCTCGTGCCGCCCGTCGCGTCGCCTCCGGTGGCGCCGCCCGTGGTGGTCGAACCACCGTCGGCTCCACCTCCATCGGCACCCCCGTCGGCTCCGCCGTCCGGGCCCCCCGACGTACCCCCGTCGGCACCCCCGCCCGGGTCGTCCCCCGCGACGGTGTCACTGCCTCCGGGCGACACCGGGCACGAGCTGCCCGTCAGCGAGCAGATCGCCGACTGGAGCCCCTCCGTGATCCGGCCGCCGAGGCCGCCCACCGTCAGCGCCCCGATCAGCGCGACGACGATCAGGACCAGGCCCAGATACTCCAGGGCGGTCTGCCCCCGGTCCCGCTTCCACGTGATCATGTGCGGGAGCGAGAACTTCGGCGGTTCCCCGCGCTCCCGGGGCGGCAGCAGGAACCACGCGCGGCTCTGCGGACGGCTCAGCAGCACCAGGATCAGGACCGGCAGCACCAGCTGCGTGAACCCGTCCGGCGACCCGTCCGACACATTGCCGAGGCCGCCGACGATCAGCCAGACCTGGACGGCGACGATCCCCCACCGCACGCGTCGGCCGCCCGTACGCAGATGCCGGGCCAGCAGCGCGCAGAGCACCCCGGGCGCGGAGGCGTACAGCAGGATGCCGAGCACCTCGGCGCCCATCGCCTCCGCGGCGATGGCGGAGCCGGAGAGGCCGATCGCGCCGAACAGCGTCGCGCCGAACAGCACGAGGAGAGCCACGCGGACCACGGCGAGCGGGCCCGGGAGGTCACGCCGCGGGGCGGCGGCCGGAGCCGGGCCTCCCGCTACGGGTATGCCACCGACAGCAGACATACGTGAACCGACCCCCGGTGCCCATGAGTGACATGACAACCGGTCACCCTAGGGTCTCGTCGGGGTCGCCGTAGGTGCGCTGGCCGATGACGGTCGGCGTCGCAAGGGTGTGGTCGGCGAGGTCGTGTTCGAGGTCGACGCGCGGGATGGTCTGGGTGGCTC